>NZ_BAAHAP010000066.1:0-31346 GCF_054777495.1 Echinicola sediminis
GCGCCGATGGTACTGGGGTTACACCCGGGAGAGTAGGTCGCCGCCCACACTTACTGGCCCTCCGTATTCACGGAGGGCTTTTTTTATGCCCGAAACGGCCAACAGTCAACTGTGGACGGTCAACAGTCAACGGTCGACGGTTAACTGTGGACTGGTGACCGTTTTCATGAACATGACTCACACGATTTTTAAGACATGGGTTATTTTGTAATCTTTCGCAGGATAGGGTTTATTTTTAGAGAAAAAAATGGCAGTTTTGCACAAATATTTTAAGCATGGCAGTTCTACTAAAATCACTTAAATTAATTCAGAAGGAGGGGGTAAAGGAAGCAGTAAATTACCTGTATGATGGTAAAAAGCTTAGTGAGTATAATGGCGGGGAAGAGGAGTTTACTGAAGTAGTTGATTGTTCTGGCTGGTTGGGCTCTTCTGGCTGGATAGATTTAAGATGTGGGGTAGGCGAACCAGGTTTTGAATATCAGGAGACTTTAGAGAGCTTGGGAGAAACATTGAAGTATGCCGGTTTTACGCAAGCTGTCGTGTTGCCCAATACGGATCCTGTGATTCAGAGTAAAAACGAAGTGGAGTTCGTTAAGAATAAGGTCAAAGATTTTATTACTGATATCCATATTCAGGCTGCGGTAACCAAGGATACAAAAGGGGAAGATTTTACAGAAATTTTGGATATTAACCATCATGGTGTACAAATCTTTGGTGATGGTGTAGTCCCGATTTCCAATTCGGATCGCTTAATGAAAGTTTTGCAGTACCTGCAAAAATTCAACGGTATCTTGTTCGATCAGTCTTATGATCCTCTATTGGCTATTTTTGGGCAGATGCACGAAGGGTATACCTCAACGGCTTTAGGAATGAAGGGAATCCCTTCTTTAGCTGAGGAAGTAGCCATTCAAAAGAATCTGGATATTTTAAGGTATGCAGGTGGTAACATACACTTTCAAACAATTAGTACAGTGAAAGGGGTAGAGGCGATTCGACAGGCAAAGCAAGAGGGATTAGGGGTAACGGCCGATGTTTCTTTATACCAGTTATTATTTACCGATGAGGAATTGTCAGGATATAATACCCACTTAAAAGTATTGCCTCCATTTCGAGGAAAAGAAGAAAGAAAGGCGTTGATAGAGGGTTTGAAAGATGGTACCATTGATGCCATTGTTTCCAATCATCAACCCAAGGATTTTGATTCGAAGCATATGGAGTTCGATTTAGCGGCATTTGGTATGGCTGGTCTACAAACATTTTTACCGGGTTTGGTAAGTTTAGAGAAAGAGTTGGGGTGGCCTTTGCTCATAGATAAAATTACGAATGGACCTGCCAAAGTGGTCAGATCTGAAAAATCTTCTTGGGAGTCTGTGACAATTTTTGACCCGGAACAAGAATGGCAGTTTGATAAAACGACCAATAAATCCCTGTCTGCAAATTCACCTTATTTCAATCAGAAATTAAGAGGGAAAGTAAAAGTACTTATCAATAAAGGTAAATGCCTTAGATTGGATGAGTAGATATATTAAAAGTAGTTATTGGTTTGGCCTGGCAGGAGGTGCATTGTGCCTGTTGGCCTTTTGGGTGCTGTTCTCGATTGATCTGGAGCCTGTTGATTTCACTTTGTTTTTTGCCTGCATGATCACTCCTGTGTTTGTTTTTATTGGCATTAAAAATTTCAGGGACAACTTCAACGAGGGAGAGCTGATTTTTGCTCAAGGCATGACTGTAGGCTTTGTGATTTATACGTTGCTGGCTTTGGTGACAGCACTGGGTGTAGCCCTATTTTTACAGATCAATCAAGATATATTTGTGGATTATAGGTCTGAAAAGATAGCTTGGCTAACCGGACAAGAGACGTACATTACGGAAAATATCAGTAAAGAGGCTTTTGAGGAAACGATGCGACAAAACAAAGAAATGAGTATTTCTGATGTGGTCTTGGATGTGTTTCTCAAAATTTTCATGTTGGAATTATTTTTTACAATTATTATTTCCATAATTTTAAAAAGAACTAAGAAGTAAAATTATGGAAAATAATGTCTCTATTTCAGAATCCGGAAAAAAATGGGGTTTGATTTATGGCCTTATCGGTGTCATTGTCATTTTTATTTCCGCCATGTTTGATTTCTCCACCAAAGGGATGGGCGTGCAAATAGTTTCTGGGCTAATCACTTTTGCTATTGCGTTTTTGGTTTACTTTTTCGGAACCAAAGAATATAGGGACGGCAATGGTGGTCTGATGAGCTTTGGACAGGGATTTAAGCTGGTGTTGTTGATCGGGTTTATTGGCGGGGCAATAAGGGCAGTCGGATTTTATATTTATCTAAAGTTTTTTGACACCGAATATGTTCAAAAAATTATAGAAGCTCAAATTGAAGCGCAAGAAAGCATGGGGGCAACCTATGACCCCGATAATGTCCCTGCCTTTATGAAGTTTTTTCAGACTGCAGAGTTCTTTGCCGGTTCTACTCTTTTCAATGCATTGATGGGGGCATTAATAATAGGTTTGGTCGTTGTGGCTATCAATAAAAGATCTAATACTCAATTTGCTTAAATGATTCAAGTTTCCATTGTAATTCCTGTTTATAACGAAGAAGAGTCTTTACCAGAACTTGCCAAGTGGATAAGTAAGGTGATGCTTGAAAATAAATTAAGTTATGAAGTGATTTTTATCAACGACGGAAGCTCTGATTCTTCTTGGGAGGTTATCGAGAAACTGTCGCAGGAAAATGGACATATTAAAGGAGTATGTTTCAGTCGGAATTACGGAAAGTCAGCTGCCTTGGATATTGGATTCAGCAAGGCCACTGGTGAGGTGGTGGTAACGATGGATGCAGACTTACAGGATAGCCCAGATGAAGTACCTGAGCTGTATAGGATGATCAAACAGGAAGGCTACGATATCGTTTCGGGCTGGAAGAGGAAAAGGCATGATCCCATTACCAAAACAGTACCTTCACGGTTTTTTAATGGAGTGACCCGGATGATTTCAGGTATTCACCTCCATGATTTTAATTGTGGACTAAAGGCCTACAGAAATAAAGTGGTCAAGCAAATTCATATCTATGGGGAAATGCACCGTTATATTCCTCTGATCGCCAAATGGAACGGTTTTACCAAAATAGGGGAAAAGGAAGTGGCGCACCGGGCGAGGAAATATGGGAAGACCAAATTTGGAATTGAGAGATTTGTTCATGGCTTTTTGGATTTGATATCTGTATCCTTTGTTAACCGGTACAAAAAGAAGCCTATGCACTTTTTTGGCACCTTTGGAACGCTGTCATTTTTTACTGGTTTTTTAATTACCTGCTGGCTGGCCTTTGAGAAAATATACGGGTTGAGGAATGGATTGCATGTGAGGGAAATTACCGACCAACCTTTATTCTTTTTGGCACTGGTCGCACTGATTATCGGGGTGCAGTTATTTTTGACCGGATTTTTAGCAGAAATGATGACATCTACCAGTTCCCCCAAAAATGATTATAATATCGATGAGGAGCTAAATTTTGGTAGTTGATGTTTTTTTCCATCATTATTCCGGTATACAACCGACCTCAAGAGCTGGAAGAACTCTTATCCAGCCTTGTTCGGCAAAGCTATAAGAAATTTGAAGTAATTGTGGTGGAAGATGGTTCATCCATCAGCAGTGAGGAGCTTGTAAAAGGCTATGTCAAGCAAATTGATGTCCATTATTTCTATCAGGAAAATACGGGCCAGGGATTTGCGCGGAATTTCGGTATGGGAAAGGCTAAGGGCGATTATTTTATTTTTTTTGATTCCGATTGTATTATCCCAGATGACTACTTAAAGACTCTTTTCTCCGCTATTCGGGAGCGCAGACTGGATGCGCATGGAGGCCCGGATGCTGCTATGGAAGGATTCTCTGATTTTCAAAAAGCCATAAATTATAGCATGACTTCATTCTGGACCACTGGAGGAATAAGAGGGAAGGTATCCGACCTTAAAAAGTATCAGGCCAGAGGGTATAACATGGGCTTTTCCAGAAAAGTATATGAAAAAGTAGGTGGCTTTGTAGATCCTAATCAAGGAGAAGATATAGAGTTGAGCATTCGAATCAAAAAAGAGGGATTTGAGCTTCAATTGGTAAAAGATGCCTTTGTGTTTCATAAAAGGCGGAATGATTTTCTGTCCTTTTTAAAGCAAAGCTTTTCATTTGGAGCTAACAGGGTGAATGTAAATCGCTTTCACCCCGGATCCATTAAACCTGTTCACTTAATGCCTCTTGTTTTTCTGCTGGCATTCTTAGGGCTAATTGCTTCCTATTGCCTCAGTCAGCAGCTGTTTAATTCGGGCCTTATTGCATTTGGTTTTTGGACACTGGCTGTTTTTATCTCGGCCACATGGGCAAATAGGTCCTTGAAAGTGGGCTTAATGGCCATTTTTACCTCATACGGCCAATTGTTTGCTTATGGGGCTGGGTTGCTGACAAAAATGATTAGGAAGTGAGCTCACCTTTGGAGCAATAAAAGATTATTTCATCTTCAGGAAGAGCATATTTCTTGACAACCTCGTCAGGAAGTTCCTTTACAAACCCATTTTCCTGCACATTCAGTCCCGATTTACTCAAGCGTTTGCTGTAATCATTTCCGTATTTCCTGACATGGTCACGCTGACCAAACAGTCTTTCTCTTTCAGCAGGGGAAGTAATGCTTTTATCCTCCAGCGTCGCAGGGATGTCATAAACGGGGGACTGGATGATTCCCCAGCCGCCTTTTTTTAATACTCTGTTGATTTCTTTGCAGGCAAGTATATCATCATCTACATGCTCCATCACATGGTTGCAAAAAACGACATCAAAGGAGTTGTCCTCGAATGGGATATGGTGGACGTCCATTTTGACCTTGGCCAAGGGGGACTCTATATCGCCGGTAATGTATTCCAGGTTGGGCAGTTTTTCGAATCGGTTGATAAAGCAAAGCTCAGGGGCGATATGAAGAACTTTGAGAGGGGCGGTAAAGAATTCGGTTCTTTGTTGGAGAAACAGCCACATCAGCCGATGTCTTTCCAAAGCCAAACAATTTGGACAAAGGGCATTTTCACGGGCTTTACGGCCATAGGGTAGGAATTTCCTGAACTGCTTTTGACAAATGGAACATGTAACCTCCTTTCCTTGGTAAAAGAAGGCCAAAATCCGAAGAAAAAAGTGGCTTATCCGCTGTAAAAAGCTCCTAGGCACATAGCGAATCACAAAACTGATAATATCTTTCATGCTTATTTTACTGTTACAGTTCTTAGGGTTCGCAATTTAGCAAAACATTTAAATCGATTTTAACATTTATTAATTAAGGTTTTAGTTTGAAATATTATGTTAATGGCTATATTTGGTTTTCGCTGGGAGTGAGGTTAAAGTTTAAAAATTTAATTTTGAGGATGATAAACTAAAAGGGCCTAATAATAGGTTTTGATGATGAAAAAGAATTTAATATTTGTAGCAGCAGGAAGTATAGTAGCCATTTTTATACTGTACTTTATTTTTTCACCAACTGCTTCCGGAGATGGCGCTGACGTCATTGTTCCGGTAAAAAAAGGGAAGTTTGCCGTAGAAATAGCCACTACCGGGGAGCTTAAGGCTTTGAGGTCGGTTCAGATAATGGGCCCAACAAGAGCAAGGGAATTTAGGGTGTACCAGTTGACCATCGAAAAAATGGTGGAAGAAGGTACGGTAGTAAAAGAAGGGGATTTTATCGCATCTGTGGATAAGTCCGAACTGTTTGGGAAATTAAGTGACGGACAAAATAACCTGGATTCAGAGATGGCCCAGTATGAGCAGGCCAAATTGGATACCGCATTGACCTTACGTCAGGAGCGGGACAATATCCTGAACATGGAATATAATGTGGAACAGAAAAAATTGGTGCTGGAACAGTCCCAATATGAACCACCGGCGACGATTAAGCAGAATGAATACGATCTAGAAAAGGCAGAGAGGGATTTAAACCAAGCCAGGGAAAATTATAAAATTAAATATAACCAAGCCTTGGCCAAGATGACCGAAAGAACTGCACGCCTTAGAAAAGAGGAGCGCGAGTTTCAACAAATGCAGGATTTGCTCAAGGACTTTACCATTACGGCTCCCCAAGATGGGATGGTGATCTACCAGACCAATTGGGATGGAAGTAAAATCGCAGAGGGCTCACAGATAAGTGCCTGGAATCCCGTGGTGGCTACTTTGCCTGATTTAACGGAGATGCAGAGTATTACCTATGTGAATGAAGTGGAAATCAGGAAGGTGAAAGTGGGGCAAGAAGTAAAGCTTGGCCTAGATGCATTTCCAGAGAAGAAGTTTACGGGTAAAGTTACCAGGGTAGCAAATGTAGGCCAGCAAAGGCCCAATTCTGATGCAAAGGTATTTGAGGTGGAGATTTTGGTCAACGAAAGTGATCCAGTAATGCGACCTGCAATGACAACCAGCAATAATATTGTCGCCCAGGAATTGGAGGATGCGTTGTATGTGCCCTTAGAGGCATTGCATGTACATAACGATAGTATAAATTATGTCTACCTTAATAATGGGGTCAAGCAAGAGGTGAAGTTAGGTCTTGCCAATTATGACGAAGTGGTGGTAGAATCAGGTTTAGAGGAAGGAGACAAGGTATATCTTAGCATACCTGACTGGGGAGAGCGGGATCAGTCCGTCAAATTACTGGCTGAACTCGATGGAAAAAGAAACCAAAAAGAGGAGGAGATTGATCAGGAGGAAAAGCCTTCCAGAACGAATCAAGATAGAGGAGCAGGAAGGCCTGGCGGAGGCGCTAGGCAAGGTATCAGTTCTTCCCAACCCTAATTTCTGATTTATGTTTGGATCAAGACTTACCTCCAATTTTTATATCGCTGTAGAAGCAGTGATGGCCAATCGACTACGTTCATTACTCACGGCACTGGGGATCATCTTTGGTGTGGCGGCTGTGATAGCGATGATGGCTATCGGGAATGGAGCCCAACAGGAAATACTGGAACAAATCAAGCTGGTAGGGGTGAACAATATTATTGTGGAGCCTATTGTGGAACAGGTAGAGGAAGAGGTGGATGAGGGGCCAGGGAACGGGCCTGGCAAAGAGAAAAGTAAGTTCTCTCCCGGTTTGAGAATGTTGGACGTGGAAGCTATTAAAGAAATAATCCCTGATATCGAGCGGATCAGTCCGGAAATTATATTAGACACCTATATTGTTAAAAGTGGGATTCGAAGATCTGCCAAGTTAGTAGGGGTTACACCTGAGTATTTTGAGGTGACCAATTTCAAGCTTCGTGAAGGGGCGATGTTCTCGGAAAATAACCTTATCAGCGGTGATCCGGTATGTATCATCGGCAGGGGGGTGCAGACCAAATTTTTCAGTAAGGAGGATGCTATTGGGAAGCGTATTAAATGCGGTAACCAGTGGATGAAGGTTATTGGAATCTTGGAGGAAAGGATCGTATCTGACCAGAGCATTGCCAAGCTGGGGATCAGGGACTTTAATATGGATGTTTATATTCCTGTGCAGACGATGTTGGTAAGGTATAAGAACCGGGAAATGGTAACCTCCGGTAACCTATTGGCCAATGCTCGGCAAAACAGGGGGAACGGAAACGGACAGTCTGAGCAAAATACAAGCTCTAAGAACTCCAACTACCATCAAATAGATAAACTTGTGGTGCAGGTGAGGGAAAGCTCCAGGCTAAACCCCACTGCTGAAATCCTTTCTAGGTTATTGGAAAGAAAGCATTATAATGTGATTGATTTTGAAATTACCATTCCTGAGCTATTATTGAAGCAGCAGCAACGCACGCAGAACATTTTCAATATTGTATTGGGAGCCATTGCGGGCATATCGCTATTGGTAGGGGGGATAGGTATTATGAATATCATGCTGGCTTCCGTCATGGAAAGGATCAAGGAGATCGGACTGCGCTTATCCTTGGGAGCGAAGAAAACAGACATTGTTCATCAGTTTCTTTTTGAGGCCATGATGATCAGTGTTTCGGGAGGGATTATCGGGGTGGTTTTAGGAATAATAATAGCGAGCATGGTGTCCCGATTCGGGGATTTTCCTACCATTATTACGATTCCTTCCATTATGGTTTCCTTCAGCGTGGCTGCTACCGTAGGATTAATTTTTGGGATAACACCAGCAAAAAGGGCTGCTAATCAAGACCCTATAACTTCTTTAAGACATGAATAGACGATTAATTGTTTTTGTACTCGTTTTTTTTGCTTTATCAGCACCTGACACGGTCTTTGCCCAGGAAAAAATCAGGTATTCTTTACAGGATATTATTGCCCGGGCCAAGTCGGTTTCTCCCGCTGCACTGAGGGCTTCCACGCAGAAGCAAAACGGCTATTGGCAGTACCGCTTTTTTAAGTCCAACTATAATCCACAGCTGAGGTTGGAGGGGACACTTCCCAGTTATTCGCAGGAAGTACGAGCGGTGGAGCAAAACGATGGGACCATTGAGTATTTGCCATTGAAGCAAAACCTGGTAGATATAGGTCTGGGGCTTCAGCAATCCATTGCAGCAACAGGAGGGACAATTTCCATTAACAGTTCTACCAGCAGGTTTGATAATTTCCTTACGGAAAACCCCATAGAAAGGACACGCTGGAGCGGGGTGCCTGTAAACGTAAGACTGAATCAGCCTATTTTTGCCTTTAATGACCTGAAATGGGACAAGAAAATAGAGCCTTTGAGGTATGAAGAAAGCAAGAAAAGCTATGTGGAAGAAATGGAGCAAATCAGCCAGCGTGCCACACAGTTATTCTTTAATTATCTCTTGGCCCAGGTGAGTTTTGATATTGCTTCGCAAAATAAGTCAAATACGGAGGCAATTTATAAGATTGAGGAAGGCCGATACAATATTGGAACGACCACTGAAGACAAGCTGCTCCAGGTAGAACTGCAGGTTTTGCAGGCAGATCAGGATTTGGCAAGAGCGAGGTTAGATTTGGAAAGTTCGGCATTGGAGCTTAAGTCGTTTATTGGGCTGAATGAAAGTGCCGAGTTTGAATTGGTATTACCAGATGAGATTCCTGAATTTGAGGTGAACGTAAACAAAGCCATCGATTTAGCGTTTCAAAACCGCTCGGAGGCCGTAGATTTTAAAATAAGGAAACTGGAGGCGGAAAGACAGGTTGCCCAGGCAAAGGGACAAAGATTCAATATGAACTTGAACGCAAGGTACGGTTATAACAACGCGGCTACCAATTGGGCGGATATCTATGAAAGGCCTAACCAGCAGGCAGTGGTCAGTTTAGGGGTGAGTGTGCCGATCCTGGATTGGGGAAGAAACAAAGCGCGGATGGGAATCGCAAGGGCAAATCAGGAGTTGGTAAATTATACGCTTGATCAAGATGCGATTACTTTTGAGCAGGAAATTTTCACTCGCGTAAAAAACTTTCAGCAGCTTAAGGACAGGATTTTGATCAGTGAAAAGGCCGATGTGGTAGCAGCCAAACGTTACGAGATATCAAGACAAAGGTACCTCAGTGGCAAGGTGGATATCACGAATCTCAACATAGCCCAGACAGAAAAGGATTCGAACAAACAAAGTTATATCAGTTCCCTTAGGGAATACTGGTTGGCTTATTATGAATTGAGGCAGTTGACTTTGTTTGATTTTGAAAATGAAAAGCTATTGTATATTCCTGATGTGGAGTTGCAATAAAAAAAAGAGGCCCTATTCGGCCTCTTTTTTTGTGTTTCCAGGTTTTGGCAACCTCCCCGCTTTTTTTAATGCATCATGAATGATCCATTCCAACTGGCCATTGGTGCTTCTGAATTCATCTGCCGCCCATTTTTCTACGGCCTTCATCAGTTTTTCATCCATCCTCAGGGCAAAGGCTTTTTTACTAGGCATATTAGGCAATTTATTATTGATGCAGGGTTCCTACATTGAGCACGGGGCTGGCGCTTTTGTCCGAGCAGAGTACTACCATCAGGTTGCTGACCATGGTGGCTTTTTTCTCCTCGTCAAAATCCATGATTTCTTTTACTTTGAGGTCGTCCAAGGCCATTTCCACCATGCCCACAGCTCCGTCCACGATTTTTCTCCTCGCAGCTACTATGGCCGATGCCTGTTGTCGTTGAAGCATGGCACTGGCAATTTCGGAGGCATAGGCAAGGTGACTGATGCGTGCCTCTATTACATTGATCCCCGCATGTTGTAGACGTTCGCTGATTTCGTCTTCCAGTGATTGGTTGACATCTTCTACACCCGAACGAAGGGTGACCTCGGCATCTTCCGCTTCGAAATTATCATAAGGATACAGACCCGCCATTTTTCTTACAGCGGCATCAGCCTGCAGGTGGACAAAGTTTTCATAATCATCCACGTCAAAGAAGGCCTTGAAAGTATCTTCCACTTTCCATACTACGATCGTGCCGATCATGACGGGATTACCGATTTTGTCATTCACTTTTAGCGGTTGGTTTTCAAAGTTCCTTACCCTCAGCGATATTTTTTTCTTAACCATAAAGGGATTGACCCAGAAGAAGCCATTGGATTTCACTGAGCCCTTGTAGGCTCCAAAAAGCAATAGCACCACCGCTTTGTTGGGTTCTACGATAAAGAAGCCAGGGAGCAGGAAAATAAATAATAGGGTACATATTATCCCCAAAATAATTTTGGTGGAACTGAAAAAAAGGATGATGGCGGCAAGGACCAGCATCCCCATCACAACCATGATGTAGCCGGAAATGGGTTTAGTTGTCTTTTCCATATTGAAATGATGTTAAAATGATATCATTATGATAAACGTCAACGGCCGATAAAAGGTTGGGGTTTGTTTGTTTTTTAACGTGTGTTGTAGCGTTCTTATAGTGTTAAAAGTGAGTGGTTTGGGGGTTAAAAAGTGCCGGAGTTGGTTGAGTGTATTAGATGGAGCTGGAGAAGAAAAGGAAAAATAAAAGCCAAGAATCTGTCCTTGACTCTTGGCTTTTTGGTTTTTAATGACTGTTGTTTGTGCTTAGGTAAGCATGGCACCATCCACCTGCAATACCTGCCCTGAGATATAAGAACTCATATCAGAACCAAGGAAAGCACAGGCATTGGCCACTTCTTCAGGTTGTCCGCCCCGTTTCATAGGGATGGCATCTCTCCAGCCCTGGACAGTTTTCTCATCCAATACTTCGGTCATTTCAGTTTCGATAAAGCCAGGGGCTACAGCATTGCTTCTGATCCCTCTGGAGCCAAGTTCCAAGGCTACGGATTTTGTGAAACCGATGATACCAGCCTTAGAGGCGGCATAGTTGGCCTGACCCGCATTTCCTTTGATGCCCACCACAGAAGTGATATTGATAATGGAACCGGATTTTTGCTTCATCAGGGTTCTGGTGGCTGCTTTTACGGTGTTGAAGCAGGATTTGAGGTTGATGTTGATGACATCATCCCAGGCTTGCTCATTCATTCTCATCAGGAGATTGTCACGGGTTACGCCTGCATTGTTGATCAACACGTCCAATGAACCGAATTCTTTGACTACTTCGTTGACAAGTTCTTCAGCAGCTTGGAAGTCGGACGCGTCAGACCGGAAGCCTTTGGCTTTGATGCCAAATCCGGCCAGTTCTTTTTCCAAGGCTTGGCCTTTTTCCACGCTGGACAAAAAAGTGAAAGCTACATTGGCACCTTCCTGAGCATATTTGATGGCGATGGCTCTACCGATACCTTTGGAAGCCCCGGTTATTAGGGCGGTTTTTCCTGTTAATAATCCCATATCACATTATATAGTTAGTTCAAAATAAGGTTTCAAAAATAGGGATTTATTCCCAAATACTCTTCAGATGGTAAAGGAAGTCTTGGCAGGTATAGGAAACGGCAAAAACCACTTACCTGTAGAATGCTGATTTATCCGCAATAGGGCTTCGGATATTGGAAACCAAATTTTTTTCTGAGCTTAATTATTTTAAATTTGCGATGGTTAAAAACGCTATTTAAAATACATACATATGTCTTCAACTAAATTTGATGTTATTGTAGTAGGTAGTGGACCAGGAGGATATGTAGCGGCCATCCGCGCATCTCAGCTTGGTCTAAAGACTGCTGTTGTAGAAGCCGCCGAATTGGGCGGTATTTGTTTGAACTGGGGATGTATCCCTACCAAAGCCCTTTTGAAAAGCGCCCAGGTTTTTGAATATATCAATCACGCTAAAGACTACGGTATTTCGGTGAAGGATCCCAAGGCTGACTTTGACGGAATTGTGAAGAGAAGTAGAGGAGTGGCTGATGGAATGAGCAAAGGTATTCAGTTCCTGTTCAAAAAGAACAAGATAGAGCAGCTGTTAGGCTGGGGTAAAGTGAAGCCGGGAAAAAAGGTGGAAGTTGAAGATAAAGACGGAAATAAAACCACTTACAGTGCTGACCATATTATTATTGCTACAGGGGCAAGATCAAGAGAGCTTCCTGCTGTAAAAATAGACGGCAAGAAAGTCATAGGCTATAGAAAGGCCATGACTTTGGAAAAGCAGCCAAAGAAAATGGTTGTCGTGGGCTCTGGAGCGATTGGAGTGGAGTTTGCCTATTTTTATGCCGCGCTGGGTACAGAAGTGACCATCGTTGAGTTTATGGACAGGATTGTTCCAAATGAGGACGCAGAAGTGTCCAAAGCCCTGGAAAAGCTGTATAAGAAAGCAGGCATGAAGATTATGACCAGTACAGAGGTGACTGCTGTGGACACCAAAGGAGATGGTTGTAAAGTTACTGTGAAGAGTAAAAAAGGAGAAGAGACGCTTGATTGTGATATCGTCCTTTCTGCAGTAGGTGTAGTAGCCAATGTGGAAAACTGTGGCCTTGAAGATGTGGGGATCGTAGTGGACAGAGGTAGAGTCAAGGTAGATGAATTCTATAAAACCAATATGCCTGGCTATTATGCCATTGGTGATGTGATTCCTGGTCCGGCTCTGGCGCACGTAGCTTCGGCAGAAGGAATTATCTGTGTGGAGAAAATCGCAGGCCATAGTCCTGAGCCATTGGATTATAATAATATTCCTGGATGTACCTATTGTTCTCCAGAAATAGCTTCAGTGGGTTATACTGAAGAGAAGGCCAAAGAGGCAGGTTATGAAGTGAAAGTGGGTAAATTCCCGTTCTCTGCATCAGGAAAAGCTTCGGCAGCAGGAGCCAAGGATGGCTTTATCAAATTGGTTTTTGATGCCAAGTACGGTGAACTGCTAGGAGGACATATGATCGGAGCCAATGTGACGGAAATGATAGCGGAGATCGTTGCGATCAGAAAGCTGGAAACTACCGGTCATGAATTGATCAAGACTGTCCATCCTCACCCAACCATGTCTGAGGCGATCATGGAAGCTGCAGCGGCTGCATATGATGAGGTGATTCACTTGTAAAAGTGGATAACTTATTTTAATATTATGACACGAGACAGGAAGCTGTCTCGTGTTTCTTTTTTTAGGGACAAAAATTATCATATAACCTCAGCAACTTTTGCAAGAAGAACAGCTCATAAAAGGATTAAGAGCCCGGGAAAGGCAAACGGTGGACTATTTATACGAAAAATATTCCAGGGCCCTGTTTGCTGTAATCTCCAGGGTGATCAAAGACCGCGATATTGCAGAGGAAGTCTTTCATGATGCTTTTGTAAAAATCATCCGGAAAATAGACCACTATGATGAGTCAAAAGGAAGGCTCTATACCTGGATGGCAAATGTCTGCAGGAATGCAGCCATTGACAAAACCCGTTCCAAAGAATTTTCCAAAAGCAGTAAGACCAATACAATTGATAACTACGTATATGGTTTGGAAGGGACGTCGGGAACTGCAGCAGCAGTGGAAGGAATCGGTGTAAAGGAACTCATTGCTGACCTGAATGAGGAACAAAGATTCGTGGTCGAATGTGTTTATTTTAAAGGATACACCCATTCTGAAATTTCCGAAGAATTTGAAATTCCACTGGGAACGGTGAAATCGAGGATTCGAGCGGCCATTAATGTATTAAAAAAGAATATTAATAGAATTTAGTGGATATTCAATCTTATATAGCGTCAGGTAAGTTGGAGCTTTTTGTACTGGGGGAGCTCAGTGAAAGGGAACAGGTGGAAGTGATCGAGTTGTCCAAAAAGTATCCCGAGATCAAAAAGGAACTGGAGGAAATTCAGGATGTCATGTTTGCTTTTGATGACCGTGCTGGAGTAGCTCCTTCTATGGCTACAAAAGAACGTGTTTTTGATACCTTGGAAGAAGAGTTTACTCAAGTCAAAGAGGTTCCACTACAAGGGGGGATGACAAAAGAGATCGCCCTGGAACCCTGGAAAAAGTATGCAGTTGCGGCCTCGGTAGTGGCCGTGCTGGCGATAGGAGCGGCGGTGTATTTTGCCGTTAAATTTTATGATGTAGAGGAAAGGTTTTCTGCCCTTTTGGAAGAACGTAATATTTTGGTCGAAGAGCTGGATGTCAATAAGGCCAGGTTTGAGTCCGCTGATCAACAGTTGGAGACCTTGCTGACCGGTAATTATCAGCGTATCCCGATGAGAGGGGAGGCATTTGAAATCCAAAAAGATGCGAAGGTAGATGTTTATTGGGACAAAGAAAGCCAGGAAGTCTTTATTTCCGTGGGCCAACTGGCCGGATTGGAGGAGAATCAAGATTATCAGCTATGGGCGATAGGAGATGAGGGGCCGGTAGGCATCGGTATTATAAAGGCAGGAGAAAGGTTGAGCCTGCAGCAGATGGAGGCGGCCTCGAGTGCCGGAGCTTTTGCCATCACCATAGAGCCGAAAGGAGGAAGTGAAGCGCCAACCCTCGAAAATTTGGTGGTTCTAGGCGAAGTTGTTTAGTGATTTTGAGCAGTATATGTGACAAGCCCCGTCAATTCCTTTGACGGGGTTTTTATTATCCTTGAAAATTCGTGAATTTAGTAGGTCAATAAATAGACTTATGGAACTGGAACTGTCGACACCCGCATTGTTGTTTTCAGCGATTACGTTATTAATGTTGGCCTATACCAATCGTTTTTTGGCGATGGCCAATCTGATTCGGGGACTAAATGAACGGTATAGGGAAAAACCTGACGATGTGCAGATTTTGGAGCAGCTGAAAAATTTAAAAAAACGGGTTTACATGATCAAAAACATGCAGATTTTTGGCGTGTTGAGCTTTCTACTTTGTGTGGTCTGTATGTTTTTGATCTACAGGCGATTCGATATGGCTGCCAATATTGTTTTTATGATGAGCATGGTCGCCTTGTTGGTTTCTTTGGCCATTTCACTCTGGGAGATCAACCTCTCCACCAAAGCCCTGAACATTGAGCTTAGCGGCATGGAAGATGTGCTGAAAAATAGAAGGTAGCTTATCCGTCGCAAGACAATCAAACTTGAGAAAAAGGAGTGATTTTGCATTCAATGCAGAAAGTGAAAAGTAATAAAAAAGTATGACACAAGAGCCGTTAGCAGAGAGAATGAGGCCGGTGAAGCTGGAGGATTTGATAGGACAGACACACTTAAGTGCTCCCGGTACCTTTCTGTACCGTGCCATCAAATCAGGTACTGTGCCTTCACTTATACTTTGGGGACCTCCCGGAGTGGGAAAGACTACTATCGCCAATATCATCGCCAACGAGGTGAAGGCTCCGTTTTATACCTTGAGTGCAATCAGTTCCGGAGTAAAAGATATCCGTCAGGTGATAGAAAAGGCCCGCTTTCAGCAGGGAGTGGTGCTGTTTATTGATGAGATTCACCGGTTCAATAAGTCCCAGCAGGATGCCTTACTTGGTGCGGTCGAAAAGGGACATATAAGACTGATAGGAGCGACCACGGAAAATCCTTCCTTTGAAGTAAATGCTGCCCTGCTTTCACGCTGTCAGGTATTTACTCTTAATCAGCTGGAAAAGGCAGACCTGGAAGCCATGATCCAGCAGGCTATGGAAAAGGATGTGTTAGTGAAAGCAAAGAACATTGAGCTGAAGGAAACGGAAGCATTGCTGAGACTTTCTGGGGGAGATGGACGGAAGTTGCTGAACTTATTTGAAATCGTAGTGAATGCTATTCCGGAAGATCCCATTGTGGTGACCAATGATAAAGTAACGGAAATAGCCCAACAAAAGGTGGCTATGTACGATAAGTCGGGCGAACAACATTACGATATCATTTCCGCCTTTATCAAGTCTATCAGGGGATCGGACCCCAACGCAGCCGTGTATTGGCTGGCAAGAATGATAGAAGGGGGCGAAGATGTGAAATTTATCGCCAGGAGATTGGTGATTTTGGCCTCAGAGGATATTGGCAATGCCAATCCAAACGCCTTATTATTGGCAACACAGTGCTTCGATGCCGTAAAAATCATAGGCTATCCAGAGGCCAGGATTATTTTGTCCCAATGTGTGACCTACCTGGCCAGTTCTGCCAAAAGCAATGCAAGTTATGTCGCCATTAATCAAGCACAGGCTTTGGTAAGGCAGGAGGGGGATTTGCCTGTTCCTATGCATTTGAGAAATGCTCCAACGAAATTGATGAAGGACCTGAATTATGGGAAAGGCTATAAATATGCCCACGATTATGAAGGGAATTTTGTAGAGGAAGAATTTATGCCGGATAAATTGAAAGGCAAAAAAATATATGATCCGGGAAGAAATGCCCGTGAAAATGACCTCAGAAAAAACCTTCAGCGAATGTGGGGAAAAAAATACGGGTACTGATCTCAGTACCCGTATTTTTTATTCCAGAATAATGGAAAGTTCCACTCTTCTGTCCATTTCGTTAGGAATATTTTTATTTGGATCCCTGACGATCTGACCTCCGCTGCCCGTTTTGATTTTTTCAGGGGAAACGGAAAATTCTTCAATCAGCACTCTTTTTACTTCATTGGTCCTTGCTTCTATTAACCGAAGGTTGTAAGAGAGGTTTCCGGTGTTGTCAGCGAAGCCTTCCAATAGGATTGTTGTCGTTGGGTGCTCCTTGAGGTAATTGATGAGAGGCGATAGCTTCTCCTTCTCTGCATCGGAAAGCTTTTGCTGATTCAGGTCAAAATAGACAGCGGTTTTGGAAGGCAATAAAATGATGCTTTCCTTCCCTTCAACAAATACGGTGTCTTTCGTGACTGGTACGGGCTCCTCTACCCTTGCTTCCATTTCTGGAGTAGTGTCCATTTCCAGTAATGGCTCGGTTGATTGGGAAGTGTCCGCCTCTGTTGTGGCAGGGATTCCGGCAAGGGACATTCCCAAGACTACTGCTGGACGGTAATAGGTTTCATATTCTTCTTGGCTGATATTATCGAACCATGGTGCTGCTTTTTCATCCTGGAGGGTGTCAGCGGTAGTTAGCTGCTTTTCCTCGGGTTCTTGTTTCTTTTTCTTGAATTTAGGAAAAATGATAGGGATGGGAAGGAAGCCTGAACGCCTTTTTTCTTTCACCGTGATTTCTTGTTCCTCGGGCAAGGTGGCCAGACTTTCAGTACTTCTTTCAGTTCTTTGGTCTTCTTCGTTGTCCTTTGTTGGTGCGGTTTCCACGACAGCAAGCAGGGGTTCAGATGACTGTCTTCCCTCTTTACTCTCTTTTTCTACTGTAGGGTCTTCAGTGACAGGAGCAGCTTTGGCAAGCTGTTTTTCTTCCTCTGGTTCCTGAATAAAAGTGGTATCGCTTTTCATTAAGGAATCAGCATCAATCGGAGCTTGTTGGAATACCAGAGCACGGCTACTTTGACCTTCTTGGGCTTTGTCTTCAGGAATCAGGGAGGGTAATGCCAGCTTGTTTTCCATGTCAAAAAAAGTGGAGTCATTCCCTGAGGGCAGGGGCAACATGCTTTTTTGCTTTTCCAAAGCTATTATCCTTGATTGTATTTCTTTTGCTTCCTGTGACAGGCTGTCGCTTTTTTGGAGATTTATCTCCATCAATTCCTTACGCTCATTATTGGCAACACTGTCTGAGCTCAGCTCTTGATTGGAAATTCTGAATGCTTGAAGCTCTCGCTCAGTTTCTGCTTGTGCTGACTTTACTTTTTCCAACAGTTGGTTTTGTTCAGCGATTTCCATGTCAATCAACAACACGCCTAACTGATGCTTGATCTGCTCCCAGTTGGGGGCTGAGGGCCAATTTAGAAAAGTGTAGTAATTGTTCGTTACTGGCAGGTTAGGAGCAGTGGCCTCTTGGCTGGTCTTTTCCTGGGCAGGGGCTTGTTCCGTGGGCACTTGAGGAGAGGTGGCCTGTCTGTAGCTGGTCGAAACTACAGGAGCGGAAAAATGGCTTTTTCCGGCACCAAAGCTAAATTTAATGCCTGCTCCATGATAGATGTACCAATCCTTTTGGCCGTTGCTATTGCCGCGAAAAGGGTTGGCGGGATCTACCGTGTTGGTTCCGGGCTTAGCAGCATAAGCTTCAAAGGAGGAGGGGTATTCTTCTTTGTATTGGCCGCTCACATCATCCAAGTGATCTGTAAAAACATGTTTGAAGTCACTTTGGGCAAACAGCTCCAATCTATTGGTCAATCGGAAACGGATGCCAATGCCCAAAGAGGCAAACACCCCGCTTTGGTCATAGTTTCCATTTACCTCTGTTTCGATAGCAGAAAGGTCTGTTTCGAATGTCCCGTCGTTGGTTACGGTGGTGGAAGTGTAATCGTAAGGAGCATTGTTTTCATCCAATAGATCCCCATAGACATCAAACCATCTCCAGCCCCCACCCAAGGTAAGGTAAGGGGCAATAAAGGATTTTTCTTTCAGTATTTTTCCATTGTCTGTTTTGAAGACCAGGGAAAGGCCAATGTCCCTTAAGGTGGTTTGAAAGTTAAGTGCCCGATCGAAATTGGGGGCGTTGAGGTCAAGAGATCCGTCAGGGTTTATAAAACGGTCACTCTGGCCAAAATGATATTGGCCATAATGGAGCATAATTCCCGTGGTGGGGGTGATCCGTGTTTCGAGGCTGATTTGGCCTGAAGGTTTGTCGTAATAGTGTCCGTTATAAGTGAATAGTTTGAAGACTTTTTCAATATTGTCAAAACCTCCAATTTCATAGGGGCTGAGGTCGCCATAATAATTGGTGTAGCCAACACTGGCCCCTAAACGCCAGTTGTAATTCACCTGTTGGGCAAACAAGCCCAAAGTCAGGAAACAGAAGACCAGGGATGTGGTAATTCGTTTCATGATAATTACCTTTTTTGATTCAATCCTAACCAAAGGTCCAATTCCAGGCTAAAGCCTGCAAATGGTTGCAAATGGAACTCATTGTTTTCACTTTGCGATTCAGTATTGACGGCAACCAGGCCCGCATTAAAGCGGATTACCCGGAGCAGCTTGTATCCCAGACCTGCATAGATAGGGAGGTCTACAAACGGGCCGGAGACTTTGGTGCCGTTGTCAGATTCAAAGTTTTTGAGAAAAAAACCTGCAGAGAATGAGGCATTTCCCAGAAACTTAGTGAATGCCTTGTTGCCCAGGGGAGCCGAAAAGCCTGCGTAAATCCCGTTAAGGTATTCGGTTTCTGCAAAGGAACGTTTCATGGCTACTGCACCATAGCCAATATTGAGCGGGATGCTTGAAGGTTTCTTGATTGTTGGATAGGCTTCCACGGCTCTTATATCGGCCAGGGCAAACATGCTGGAGGCGAGGAATTGGTTGGCCTCATTTTCCACCAATGAGGTGAGTTCAGTTAAATATTTGGAAGCGTACAATGCCCTATCGTTGTCGCCACTGTCTTTTGACTTGCCGATAATATTGAATTTGCTTCTTTTTAATTTTAATTGGTCTTTCTGCTCAAGCTTTTGTTTTACGATGTCGCTGAAACCTTCAAATTCTTGGTGGATGAAGTGACGATAATTTTTAGTGCCGTCTTCTACGATCTGGTTCAACTGGGCGAGAATGACTTTATCGTTATTGTAGCTGATGATCTTTGATCTTGAAATCTCGAAATTGGCATGGATATATGCCGAGAGATTGTTGTTGATGGAAGTCCTGAGCTCCTCCATCTGTTCTTGGTCGGCCCGTTGGTAATAATGCAGTTCTACGGTGTACTTATCATTGCTTCTCAACGGATCCGCGATGAAAATCTCGAACTGGTTGACATTGAAGTCGAAAGGCTTCTTCCATGTATAAGTTTTGGCGTTTTTACTGTTTTTGGACGAGTTGTAGATTTTTCCCACAACAACCTCAATATCCTTAGGTAGCTGTCCCTTTATATAAAACTCTTCTTCAGATGGTAGTGGGTTACCTTCGTTGATCTGGTTATTTATCACGTCGTAATACACCGACTTTATCTGAGCAAGAGCGGCCTGTGCAACGCAGATTTGAAGCAGAAGAAATAAGGTAGAAATTTTTTTCATATCCATTAAATGATGATTGGTTTTCGAACACTAGAGATGCGAAACAACTGAATAATCTTATTTTCAGTGAAGTAATAAAGTGGTTTCTAATAATATACTAAATATAACTCAATAAAAACATACAAAAGTGATGTTTGTTTGCGCGTTTGGCGGTTTTTTTCAGTGATTTCGAGAAAATTCCGAATTAATTTCAGTGGGGATTTTTCCAGAGAGTATTTGAAGACCAAAAAAAGATAAGTCCTATCTAAGATGAAGCATTTCAAACAACCTGTCTGCCACTACACCGGTAAAAAAAATCCCTGAAATATCAGGGATGGCCACTTAAGTTTGTTGGTGTTTATCGGTCTTTTCACCCATGGTGACATCTCCCGACTTTCTGATTTGCATGCGGTAATATACCAGGATTTCATCGGAACCGGCATCCAGTACCGCTTTTTGGGCCTTTTTTGCGATGTCCATCAAGAGATCTTCGGGGCCTTCCATTACGGTTTCGAACGGGGTGACCTCATATTTAACCCCAGAGGATTTGATGACCTCGATCGCTTTGTCGACGAGGCTGTAGGAGTCAATGTCCTTGCTTTTGGGGACGATTTGTAAGCCTAAATTGATCGTGTTCATGGTGTTTTATTCGTTAAATTGGCTCATGGTCATGTTTATTCCAACGGTGCAGAAGGCCTTGATCATGTCAATGGCTTTGTCCATAAAAAGAGGGAGTTCGTTTATTTCCTTTTGTGTCCATCTGCCCAAAACGTAATCTACCTGTCTTCCTTTTGGGAAATCATCACCTATACCGAACTTTAACCGTGCATAGTTTTGTCCTCCCGTAAGCTCCTCGATGTTTTTGAGGCCGTTGTGGCCTGCTGAAGAGCCCTTCGCCCTGAGCCTGAGTTTGCCAAAGGGGAGTGCGACATCATCCACGACAACCAAGGTGTTTTCTTTGGGGATCTTGAGTTCCTTCATCCAATAATTCATCGCCTTGCCACTTAGGTTCATGTAGGTGGTAGGTTTGATCAGGTATAAGGTCCTTCCCTTGTATTTTACTTCAGTGGTGAAGGCCAGGCGGCCGCTTTCCCATTTTACCCCTTCGCTGTCAGCAAGGCGGTCCAAGGTGAGGAAGCCAACATTGTGCCGGGTAAGTTCATATTCAGGGCCGATATTTCCCAGTCCTACGATAAGGTATTTCATGCTATGCAAAAGGTCAAATCAAAATCTAAAATAAAAAATCCTGCCAACATCACGTAGGCAGGATTTATATTGTTTACTTTCTTTTGACGATTAAGCTTCAGCTTCGTCAGTGTTTTTCTTACCTCTAAGTGCTCTTGGGATACCGATAGTGGCAATAGATACATTAGGGTTGGTAAGGATTTCAAAACCTTCAGCTTTCACCTCGGCTACTTTTACTGATTTACCTAGTTCCAAGTGGCTGATGGAAACAGGGATGCTATCAGGAAGGTCCTTGGCCAAGCCTTTCACGCTAAGTGTTCTTGCTTTAAGCTCCAATTTACCACCTTTAAGGATACCTGGAGAAGAACCAGTGATATCTACAGGGATGTCCATTTTGATAGGCTTGTCTTCACTGTATGCCAGGAAGTCAGCGTGCAATAGCACTTCACTAACTGGATGGTATTGAGCCTCACGCAAAACGGCTTTGATTTCAGTACCTTCGATGTTCAGTTTTACCATGTGAACCTCAGGAGTATAGATCAACTCTCTGAAAAGGATGGCAGGAGAATGGAAGTGGATTTGTTCTTTGATACCTGGTCCGTAAACCACGCATGGTACGCTTCCTTCTTCACGGATTTGAGTCACTTCCGACTTGTCGAGATTTGCTCTTTTAAACCCTATAATCTCTAACGCTTTCATAATTTAGAATATATAAGTGTGAATAATTGTAATTCTTTTGTTAAACGAACAGGGCACTGATGGAATCATTCCCTGTCACTGCATGAATGGCCTTGGCAAACAGCTCGGCTACAGTAAGTACCTTGATCTTTGAGGATTCTTGTTTGGAAGGTATAGTATCTGTGATGACTAACTCTGATAAAACGGAATTCTCAATATTTTCATGGGCCTTTCCTGAAAGAACCCCGTGGGTTGCAATGGCCCTTACGGAGTTGGCTCCTTTGTCCAAGATGATTTCGGCTGCTTTGCACATGGTGCCGGCCGTATCTACCATGTCATCGACCAATACTACATCCTTACCTTCTACATCGCCGATAACCTGCATGGAAGCCACTTCGTTTGCGCGTTTTCTGTGCTTGTCACAGACTACCATTTCTACTTCAAAATGCTTGGCATAGGCCCTTGCTCTGCTCACACCTCCCACATCTGGGGAAGCAAAGATCAGATTGTCTCCCAAATCCAAACTTTTCAAATAGGGCACAAAAATAGCAGATCCATTCAAATGATCCAAAGGAATGTCGAAAAAACCCTGTATTTGTCCAGCATGGAGATCGCAGGTCATGATTCTGTCTGCACCTGCAGACATGATCATATTGGCGATCAATTTGGCCGCTATAGAGACCCTGGGCCGGTCTTTTCGGTCTTGCCTTGCGTAACCAAAGTAAGGTACCACCGCACAAACTTTGTAGGCGCTAGCTCTTTTGGCTGCGTCAATCATTAGACAGAGCTCCAAAAGGTTGTCCGCGTTGGGGTTGGTAGATTGGACGAGGAATACATGACATCCGCGGACGGATTCATCAAAACTTGGGGACATTTCTCCGTCACTGAATTTGGATAATGTCATCTGACCCAAATCCCGCCCGTAATTTGTGGCAATGGAGGCAGCAAGTTTTTTGGTGTTGGTTCCAGCAAAGAGTTTTACCTCAGGCATCGTGCGTGTGTTTTGTTTGAAGGATATGTTTTGGCTTTCTCAGCACAAAGATAGAAAAAAAGGTTAAACTCAAGATAAAAGGTTGATAGGAAAGGATTGTTTGCTTAGCTTTCTGTAGTAAGAGAAGTTTTGTTAATCCATTGTTAATAGCCAGGGGATTTTGTTAACATTATGGTAACTTTGTGTTAATGATTTGTTTAATTAAAAAGGTATAATTTTGCGAGCTGAAAATAAAAGAGCGCTTAAGTGCCTTAATAGCCGGAAATTGCAAGGAGTATGGCTTATAGGGCAATTGCTAAATTCTCGATTTAAAAACATCCGTCTCTTATGAACTTCAAAAAGGTATTCACCTTTGTGATGGTATTGGTGTCGTTTGCTGTGAACGCCTATGCCTTCCAAGGGGAGGATCGTGACACCTTAAAAACAGACATTAGGTATACCTCAAAAGGGTTTCAGTTTACATCTCCCGACAATAACTTTCAGTTGCAGATCGGAGGAAGGGTACAGTTCAGGTATGCTTTTCCTGCGGATCAGGATCCGTTGACTTTTGATGACTATAGTGTTCCCAAAGAGCATGTGTTTAAGATCAACAGGGCCCGCTTGAAAATCGGCGGCCATGCCTACAAGCCATGGCTCAAGTATTATATGGAGTATGATGTGTCCGTAAACAGGCTGTTGGATTTTAGGGTGATGGTAGAAAAATGGCCTTGGTTGAGCTTTAAAGCAGGGCAGTGGAAAATTGAGTATACCAGGGAAAGGTCCATTTCCAGTGGGAGGCAACAGATGATGGAGCGGTCTATCATTAACCGGCCCTTCACCATTGACAGACAGCAGGGAGTGTCCATTTACGGTAGGATTGATGAAGGCGGTTTGCTGGATTTCAACTACCATATTTCAGCCCTTACAGGAACGGGCCGAGGGGCAAGGGAGAATGACGATGAAAAATTGATGTATGTGGGTAAGGTGTTTTGGAATTTTCTGGGAGATGGCCCGGCTATTGCCGGCTCTGATCTGAAACATCAGTCAAAGCCCCAGGCTTCTATAGCTTTGGCCGGAGCCACCAATACCAGTCCCTATACAAGGTTCTCCTCCGGTGGAGGAGGAAGCCTGGAGGGCTTTGAAATGGGAGAGGCTGGTCAATATTCCACGGGCCAGTGGGTGCTGGAAAGTGCTTTTCAGTACAAGTCTTTCAGCTGGCAAAGTGAGTACCATCAAAAGAGTATTTTGGATAACAGGACTTCTGTCACCACGCGAATGAGAGGTCTCTACGCGCAGGGTGGGTACATTTTGAATCATCAAGCGACGCGTGAGGGAAATCCATTGATCGAACTGGCGGCCAGGTATGGGTATTATCAGCCTGATCTTAATATTCCCAATGATGGAGAGGAGGAGTATGCGCTTGCGGTCAACTGCTTTTTTAACGGGCATGCCAACAAGTTGACGGCAGATGTGACTTATTTCGATTTTGACGAAATGTCACTCAACCGTGAGGCATCCAGCTGGAGGTTCAGGGTGCAGTACGATTTTTCGTTCTAGTCATTCTGTCAAAATAGATCAAAGGGGATTGGTTGTTTTTTGGAGGGTAAATGGGTAAATTAAAGGAAAGTCAGTACCTGTTTTCTTTAAAGTAACCAGTTATGATGAACTCCGACCAATCACCTCCATCCTTGCCCCTGTCATCGTGGGAGGATTCAAAAAAAACGCTCCATCTTTATTTTCAGATCGTGGGCAAAATAGCGCTTAAAGTGAAGCCACGAAGAAACCATTGGTGGCATGTTACGCTGCATGTCTCTCCGGTTGGGGTTACCACAGGCCCCATGCCGGTGCCCAACAGTCAAGACCATTTTGAGATTACATTTAACTTTTTGAAGCATCGTCTTGAGTTTACTACAAGCCAAGGCGAATACGAAGCTTTTGAGCTACATGAGGGCCTTACCGTAGCTCAGTTCAAAAAACAACTTTTTGGTATTTTAAAGGAAAAAGGAATAAAGGTCAATATAGTCAATATACCATTTGATCTGGAGCCTCAAAAGCCCTTCGATAAGATAGATGAGTGGCATTCGTACGATAAGGAAAAGGTGAATAGCTTTTGGTGTGTCTTAAGGTGGGTGAACCAGGTGTTTAGTGAGTTTAGTGGGGAATTTTATGGGAAACAATGCCCAGTGCATCTTTACTGGCATCATATGGACTTGGCCGTTACCAGGTTTTCAGGGAAAAAGGGACCTGAAATGGATCCCGGGGCAAGTCCTACAGAAAAAGATGCCTATTCCCATGAAGTAATCAGTTTTGGTTTTTGGGCAGGGGATGATATGGTCAGGGAGCCTGCATTTTACTCGTATACCTACCCTGCGCCGGATGGCCTGGCAGATATAAAGTTATTGCCGGATTATGCTAAATGGGTGGATAGTAATGGGAGTCCGATGGCTTATCTGTCCTACGAAGAACTGCGAAAGGATAAACAGCCCAGAAAGGCGCTCCTGGAATTTTTAGGCAGTGCTTACGAGGCAGGAGCTGTAAAAGCCGGATGGGATATAGATGAATTGACCTATAGGCCTTTTAAATAAGCGCTGTCTATTTGGCTTTCAAAGGCCTGTTTAGGTCAGGTGCCAAAAGGGTTTTTTTCCTGTTTTATCTTTATATATTTGGGAATGATATTTCAAATAATAGGCTGGATTGGGGCCGTTTTGTTTACCATTTCTTATTTTTTGCTCTCAAAGGGAGTGTTGAGGCAAGAGGGTACTACTTATCACCTGATGAATTTTGGAGGCGCCGTATGTCTTGTGACCAATGCCATCCATTTTAAGGATCATGCCAATATAGCTGTCAACGGAGTATGGGGAGGGATAGCCCTGATGGCACTTTATAAATATGGTTCTTCGTTTTTTCGTAATAAGTCATAAACCTGCTCTTTGTAAAAGGCTACCTTTTTTTCATAGGTTTTTTCATCATCAATCATGGACAGGTAATAGTAGGCACCTTCTACCACCACAAAAATCTGTTCGGCCAAGAGCTGAGTGTCCTGCCCTTTCAAATTTTCATCGTGGTCGAGGATTTCTTTTAAAAACTCACGGAGACGATCATGGAGTTTTCGGTATTCTCTTTTGATTACCTCGTTCCGGAAGATCAGTGCGTAGCAGCTGTAAAAGACGCCGTCGTCAAACAAAAGGTTCCAGTCCCTTGAAAACAGTTTGTCCACAAAGGTCTTGGGGTCTGCATGCTCTTTTTCTTTTAGTTCTCTTATTGCAGGTTCGTAAATCAGTAGGTACTGCTCAAGTATGTAGTTGATCAAATGGGAGATGAGAATGTCCTTGGTGGGGAAATAGTGCATGACCAGACTGGGAGGGATTTCCAGGTGTTTTCCGATTTTTGCAATGGAGGTGTTTTCAAGCCCGTTTTCTTTGGCCAAGTGATAAAACCCTTCAACGATTTCCTTTTTCCTGATCTCTGAAATTTTGTTTTTCATTATTATTGTAGTGTTATCACAAAGTTAATTGAAATATTTTTGCTTTCAAATTTCTTTGAATTGACTCTTTTAGTATATAATTTTGAATGGTTGTTCAATATTTAAATATAGACTCAAATCTTTACTTTAAAAATGTTTTGAGCATTTTTAGCCCATTTGAAATACTGGATCCGAAGGGTTGAAGGCCAAAGGATCGGGTTAACTACGAAGGCGGTATTAAAAAAAGAATATAATATGAAAAGGAGGAGCTTCTTGTTTAAATCCGCGACGGTGGCAGCTGGCTGTGCCGTTCCGGTCGTGGCCAAAGCGGAAAAGAAAAAAGGTAAACCTGTGCTCACAGTGGCGCATATCACGGATGTGCATATCAGTCCGGGAAACAGTATTTTGGAAAGAGCCAAAGAGCGGCTGGAATTGGTAAAGGCACATCAGCCTGATTTTTTCCTGAATGGCGGAGATACCATCATGGATGCTTCATACGAGGGCAAAACCAGGGAAGATGCATTGGGGCAATGGGATGAATGGGATAAGCTTACGGAAACCATAAAAGATTATGAAATCTATAGCTGTATAGGAAACCACGACTGTTGGTGGGATGTGCCTTCCAAAGACGATGAGATGTACGGCAAGCCTTATGTGCAGCGTCGTCTGGGGATTCCCAATAACTACTACAGTTTTTCCAAAGGTGGATGGCATTTTATTGTCCTTGATAGTAACCATAAGGGCGTGACTTTAGGAGAGGAGCAAATGGCCTGGTTAGAGAAGGAGTTGGAGGAGCTTCCTGCGGATACCCCTACTTTGTTGATGTCGCATTATCCTATTACCTCCATTACCGATTCCTTAGTGGGAGGGCAGCATGGTGATCACAAAGAGTTGAAGGCATTGTTCTATAGGTATCGGGACAAGGTAAAGGCCTGTTTGAGTGGTCATCAGCACATGTTGGACCGGGTTTGGTACAATGGGGTGAGCTATTTTTGCAATGGATCACTCAGTGGATATTGGTGGGGCAAGGGAGATGAGCAGTCCGCTGGTCCTCAGTTTTATCTAGAAACGCCTCCCGGTTATGCAATACTAAAGTTATATGAAGATGGTAGTTTGGAAAACGAATACTACGGACTTACGGAGCCTTATGAATAGTGAAGCCGATAGTTTTTGTTGGTGTTAGTCGGGACCGTCCTTATTGAAGGACGGTCTTTTTGTTTTTTCAGGTGTTTGTTTTGATTAAAAAGGGGAATGGAGAATCCCCGACAAGAAAACCGGTTTTTGACAAAGTAGTTTATGTAATCATAAGCGAAAGTTTATGAAAATAATTAATCGATGAGTCAAAAGGATTGTGTAAATCATAAAATAGGTGGCCGAATTTTGAAAAAGGGCCGTGTCCAGTTTGTTGGGGAAGTGGTAAGTGGTTGTTTTTTAGTGGATTAAAATAAAGTATAGGCCATGCGGGAAAAGCTGTTCATAAAATTTGCAGTACATCCAATTTCCTCCGCAAAAACCCATTATTATTTCAGTTTTTTGTTATTGTTAATTTTGAATTAGGGGTGTTATTCTAGTGTTAAATCTTATTATTTAGGATGAAAGTTTTTAAATAATTCTTTTGAAATAATAATATCAATATTTAATATTGAATGAGTGTTCAGTAAATTTTATATTGAAAAAATCACTTAAACCCCATCTTTTCAAACTGAATGTTCGGAAAGGAAATGCACATTAAACATTAAACTCTATGAAACATTATTTACAAAATCCTCCGGGCAGTAGGGGGTATTTTAGAAGGGGAATGGCAATGATCCTTCTTTTGATGAGTATCAGCCTTGTTTCCTATGCACAGAAGGAAGTGAAAGGTGTCATAACGGATGCAAAAACGGCACAAACCATTCCTGGGGTGGCGGTATCTGTGAAAAGTACCACTAGGGGTACAGTGACGGATTTGGATGGTAAGTTTTCCATTTCGGTGTCTTCGGAAGATGACATCCTGGTATTTTCATTTGTCGGGTACAAAACGATCGAGCTTCCTGTTAATGGGAAGACATCCATGGACCTTGAAATGGAAGAGGAAGAAACCTTGTTGGAACAAGTGGTGGTTGTAGGGTATGGTACACAGAAGAAAGTCAATTTGACCGGTGCAATAGACCAAGTGGATGGTGGAGTGGTTGCAAAAAGGCCCATAGCCAACGTAATGCAAGGTTTACAGGGCCTAAGCCCAGGGCTGAACATTACCTATGCAAATGGTAAACCGGGTACCGTTCCAGGGCTAAATGTCCGAGGTTTTACCTCCATAAATGGAGGGGAACCTCTATTTGTAATTGACGGGATCGCGAGCGATAAATATGATTTGTTAAGATTGAATCCCTCGGATATTGAGTCTTACTCTGTTCTTCGTGATGCTGCGTCAGCAGCAATTTACGGTGCTAGAGGGGCTTATGGGGTAGTGTTGATTACTACTAAGAAGGGAAAGGAAGGAAAACAGAAAGTTTCCTATAGTAATTATTTTGCTTGGGGGAAGCCTACCTTGTTACCTGAGCCTATTACAGACCCGTATATCTATTCTAGGGTACTGGAAACTGCCACGGACAATACCCCTTGGGATTATGTGAATTATTCCGATGCGCATTACCAATGGGCCAAAGAACGTTCTGATAATCCTTCGGTAGAGGATGTGAGGCTAGATCCAAACAACCCTAACCGCTGGGCTTATATGGGAAGTAATGATTGGTACGATTATTTTTTCAATTCAGCTAGCTTCTCAACCTCACATAGAGTGTCTGTAAGCGGGATGAGTTCCGGGAGTTTACCGATAGGATACTATCTTTCGGGTGATTATACCAATGAAAATGGATTGAACAAATTGACACCGGATTATTGGGACCGATATGCGTTGAAGGCCAGAATTACGGTTTCTCCAATAAAATGGTTGAATTTGGATAATAACTTAAGTGTCTACCAAACCGAAAGAGCCGATCCGACCAGTAGTATTACCGATATCTATTATTTGCAGCCTACTGACGTGGCAGTGAATCCAGATGGTACTTGGGCCAATACTGGAGCAGGCCGATTGGCTGCCCGTTTGACCGACGGAGGAAGGAATAGAGAAGATATGTTCGGGTTCCATAATATTTTCAGAGGAGTAGGCACATTTTTAAATGGAGATCTGACGGTAACGGGTAATGCCAGCTTCAAAAGAGAAGAGTGGAAGTACCATTGGGATAGGCAGACTTATGATATCGGTTTTGGGCCGGATGATGTAAGAACTGAAGGGGGGGACGGATCAGTTGCTGAAAGAAACGGAATTCTTACCCATAATGTGTTTGATTTTTATGCCAATTATAACAAGACCCTAGGGAAACATCATTTTAGTCTCATGACGGGTTACAATCAGGAGGATTATGTGTATTCATCCCTTCAAACTGAAAAGAGAGTACTGATATCCTCTACCTTACCATATATTGGATTGACAACAGGGGATATTGTGATTGCGCCTGATTATACAACCTATGCCTTAAGGGGTGTTTTTGGAAGGGCTCATTATCGATTTAAGGAGAGGTATATTTTGGAATTCAATGGCCGATATGACGGTTCTTCGAGGTTCCCTAAATCCAATCGATGGGGCTTTTTCCCTTCAGTATCCACATCTTGGCTGGTTATGGATGAGGAGTTTTTCAAGCCACTTACCAATTTAGTGTCCACCTTTAAGTTAAGGGCTTCTCACGGAACTTTGGGGGATCAAAAATTAGGAGATTTTGGGTATATATCATCTTTACCGACAGATCGATCAGGTTATTTAATTAATGGTGAAAGGAACACTGTGATTACCGGAGCTCCTGCCCTAAATGTGGACCCATCCAATTATACTTGGCCTACAGTTGTAAACAGAAACATAGGCCTTGACCTGGGGGTAAAAGGAGATCAGCTGTTTGCCTCCTTTGATTATTTTATCAGAGATTCCAAAGACATGATTGCTCCATCTGTTGAGTTGCCTGGTGTATTGGGAACCACTCCTCCAAGCCAAAACGTGGCAGATGCAAGGACCAAGGGCTGGGAATTAACTTTGGAATATAAAGGGAAAATAGGAGATATTTCGAATCCATTAAATTTTAATACCAAGTTGCTATTGTCTGATTCGCAAGGTGAAATTACCAGGTATAAGAACGAAAACAACTTGCTTAATCAATGGAGAGTAGGGCAAAAAACTGGTGAGATATGGGGTTTGAAAAATGACGGCTTTTTTAATACTACAGACGAGATTGAGGCTCTTGACCAATCCTCAATAGTTCCTTGGGGAGCTTTGGATATTGTGCCTGGATGGCCAAAGTATATGGACTTGGATGGTAATGGTAAGATTGAAAGAGGACAAACGGCTAATGATCCTAAAGATCTAAGCGTGATCGGAAATAGTACATCTAGATACCGATACGGTTTTAATCTGAATATGGACTGGAATGGGTTTGATTTGTCGGTATTTTTACAAGGTGTTGGTAAGAGGGATTACTATCCTAAGCATTATTTGTTCTGGGGTCCTTATCAACAACCTTACGCCAATATTTATCCCTGGAACCTTGACTTTTATAGGGGGGAAGCAGATAGCGATGCTTTGATGGCACAGCATTCCCAATCATACTTAGATGCAGGATTAGCTGATGTGAATACGGATTCAGAGTTCCCTGTTTTACAGGCTTGGTTGGCGGATGCCAATTATGGAGGTGGATTGGACATCCCTCAATCCGGATACTTGAAAAATGCAGCATATTTAAGAGTGAAGAATGTTACGCTCGGCTATAGCTTACCTAGGTCTATCAC
>NZ_BAAHAP010000067.1:0-31204 GCF_054777495.1 Echinicola sediminis
TTTTTTTAAGGCTGTTTTTGCCTTGTTGTAGCTTCTATACTTTAAGTTCTACGATAAAAAATGAAAGGATTCGAAGGATTTAGCTACACGGTTTGACTTAAAGCAAAATAAAAACCGATTGACTATCTGTCAATCGGTTGGCTAAAAAAAGTTATAATCATGGGTAATAACTTAGTCCTCGTAATAATATACGGCAGATGCGCCGGCTACATTTTGACTGAAGAATGGAGAGGGGTTGCCGTTGACAGAGAAGTAATCAAAAACCAATATTTTTCCCCCTCCATTGGCTCTTTCTGCCACGAATACCATTCCTGAACTTGCGCTGTAAGCAACATCAACAGGGTTTCCCAAAAAGGTATTGTTTCCTTCGATTCTGGCCTGCTGACTTAATGCAATGGTTCCTCCATTTGCAGTACTGGATAGGGTGCTGCTAAAATCAGGAATGATGGTTATGGCACCATCGCTATCTGAAGCGGCATCGCCGATATCTGTCAAAACCATCAGATCATCTTCCATGGAATAGGTAAGCCCATGTGTTCTGACCAGCCCTTCAATGGTCACCCGTTTGTCAGGAGAGATCATGCCATCGCCGTTGGCGAAAAAGTTGTTGAATACTGCTAGATCACTGTCCTTATCCACAATGGCGTAAAGGGTGTTTCCCTCTAAATGGATACCCCAAAGGGCAAAATCAACCCGATAGGTATTCATCAAGGTAAAGCCTGATGCAACTCTTTGATAGACATATAAACTGCTCTGGTTACCATTGCTCTCGGCAGGAGATTCCGCTACCACAACCCTGTCATTCATCACGGCGATCTCTCTGCCACTGGAAAAGCCTGCGGAAGTGTTGAGGTCAAGTGAAATGGAAATCCGCGGATTCATCATGGAGGCCATTACATTTCCATAGACATTTAGGGAATTATTAGAGCGCACCAATTGAACGATTTCATCATTTTCATGCTCATAGTAAATGCCATCTGCATCTGTTCCTGCGGAAGCAGTAGAGCTGGTAGCAATAGCGTCTGGGTCAGAAAAATCCATTACGGTAATCATCCCGCTGGTATTACTGGAGACAAACAGGGAAGCTTTGTTCTTGTTGGTCATTTCCATATCGTCATTGTTGCAGGATAAAAGGCCAAAGCCGATTAGTAGAGCAAAGACCGCTCGGAGAAGTGTTTTTGTCTGTGTTTTCATAGGACTGTTGTTAGTTGATTTATGAAAAGAATATACGAGGACCTATTTGCTATCGGATTGCTGTGTAACTGGTGTAAAGGCTTGATTGTAAGGTTTTAGGCTTGTATAAAAATGAAATTTGCTAAAACGGTGATGAAGGTGGTGAAAATGTGCATGAAACTAAGGAAGGCTTCAAGCCAATTCCAAGGGGCAGTTTAAAATAATAAGGAAGGTGTTTTTGAAAAAAATAAAGCCAGGAAAAAAATCCCTGGCTTTAGCTTATGTGTTTCGGTGGGTATTTACGCCGACTTCGAATTCATTTTTTCCTTTTTGGAATCTTTGTTCTGCTTTTTGTGCGGCCTGCTGGCGCCAAATGTACCACGGTTGATTTTTCCCTTTTTGGTTTTAATATCTCCTTTTCCCATGTTGATTTTTAAGTTTTTGGTTTTAGAAATTATTTTACCTTAACACTAAGTTAATATAGCCTAAAGACATGGCCAAACCAACAGGAAGAAGAAGCGGGACGAATTTTTATTTTATTGTGCTAATTAAAATCGCACCGTTCTGGGCCGCACTCCCGTAGAGGTCAGTGGCATTCCCTTCTTTCAGTACCGTAATGGATTTTATGTTTTCAGGACCATAGGCATTTTTTAGATGGGAGCCTTTGGTTATGACACCATCCACTATATACAAGGGCTCCTTTCCCTTGGCCAGTGCAGGCAATTCCAAAGTACTTTTTAGCGCGTCGCTTGCAGGTTGTTTACCTGACTTTTTGGGAAGCGCCACACCTTCTTTCAAGGTGATTTCCACTACACCGTTTTTGCCCTTTACCCCGTATTTTTCCGTTGCGCTTTTACGCTTCAGTACCTGAATGTTTTCAATGTCCTTAGGGCTAATCTGTCCCAGATCATGTTCCTCCCCATTGATGATAAACATTGGATCTGGTTTATCGCTTGCTATTGGAGCAACTTTTATGTTTGGATTGGTTTCGGATAAAGGCCGCTTCTTTTTGGCCTGACTTCCATAGGCTACGATGACCGTTTCGCCCAGCATATTGGGGGCTTCTGGGAAGTTGATTTTTCCTGGCGAGTCAGTGCCGGCTATTTTGAATCGGAAGGGGATTAGCATCTTTACCGCTACAGGTTCGCCGTCTTGCATACCGGGGTTCCAAGCCGGAGCTTCGTTGAGCACTCTCAAGGCTTCTTCGTCTACATTACCACCTATTCCCCTTAGGATACTTGCTTGGGTAATATGGCCTTTTTCATCCACTACAAAGCTCGCAAACACTGTCCCCTGAATTTGCTTTTCCCTAGCCGCTTGTGGGTAGATTAGGTTTTTGGACAAGTACCGGTTGAATTCAGAAATGCCTCCCTTGGGCTTGGGCATTTGTTCTACTATATCATATACCCCTTCGGGGTTGATAAAGGGGCTGATTGCTTGTTTTGAGGTTTTGTTTGCCGTGAAAAGTTCAGGTTCAATTTGGGTTACCGCATCGTTTTGGAACCTGACCGGGATGATCACCAAGCTGTTTACGGGCAGGTTATCTACCTTAGCCGGATTCCATTTGGGGAGGTTTTCAGCGGAAAGGGCTTTGAGGGCAATGTCATCCAGTCCGGCACCTAAGGACCTTAATATGGTAGGTTCCTTGAATTCTCCTTTCGAGGTAACCACCAGTTGGATATAGACCGTGCCATTAGTGCCCAGTTTTTTTGCATCCTCGGAAAGGCTGAGGTTTTGGTTGAGCGCCGCAAACCATGCTCCTTTTCCTCCTACAGGCAGGGGCATGACCTCGGGTGATGAGACTAAATCGGGCGTCTGGTACTTCTTGTCGAAATCAGAATGGCCTTTAAAGATTTCGATCATTTCCAGTACTTGTCTGTACTCGGATAAGTTGGAAATATTACCTATTTCGTACTGCAGGTTCCCTATTTGGGCCCTTAGGGTTCCGTTTTTCAGGGCACTGACGTACTCGGCATGTTTGGGGGATTCGATACGATAGACTTTGGTGTTTACATTGATAGAGTCCTGGGCCTGTTTGATCTGGGTTTCTATTTGGGAGAGGTTAATGGAATTTCTCTCTCCTAAAAACTGCGCTGGGTTAATGGTTTTTAAAGACACCAAGCCCAGTAGCATTACCGAAAGAGGTGGGACCAGCAATAGTTTAAACCAATTGATCTTTTTGGTCTTTTTCATCATCATAATTCTTTTTAAGGTAGAAGATCTAATAAAATGGTTGCCAATAGGAAGATCCATTCCCTTAAATGCTATTTTGACGATTAACTGTGAATAATTTTCTCTATTTAGTGTTTGACTGATTACATTGTCATCTGCCGAAAATTCGTGGGTATCTATAAGTGCGCTGCGCATCAAGTGAATGCCTGGGTTAAACCAGAACAGAATGCTGAGCGCCTGATAATAAAGCATATCCCATGAGTGCCCTTGTTTGATATGTTCCACTTCATGTTTGATGATCTGCTCCCGCTCATTGGGGGTTAAATTTTGGGTGTCGTCCCAAAACAATTTATCAAAGAAAGAAAACACAGGAGCAAGGCCAAAAGTTGGTATCAGGAAATAGTTGCCTTTCAGTCTGTAGACTGTCTGATACCAGCCTTTCTCCTTAAGAAACCTGAGTTGTAGGAACTGCCATAAAAGCCTACCCGTCAATAGCAGGGCGACCAATAAATATGCTATAAACAGGTAATCTTTCCATTCTAACAGGATGGGGAGTTTGGTGCTCGTCACTGTCACTTCGGGAAGCCCAAAGGTGCCGACGATATCGTCCTGATGCTGCTGCGCAGCCAATGCCTGTAGAAATGCCGTGTTTTCTAAAGAGATAGAGGGTTTGGAAAACCCAACGGGTATTTCAATTAAAGGAAAACATAAAGCCAACACCGGTGTGACTAAAAGAAATATTCTGGTGAAGTTAAATACTTTTTCCCCTCTCAGGAAGCACCAATAGATCCCGAAAAAAAATAACAGGCAGAAGGAACTCTGCCAAATATAGTTGACCAAATGTACCATTCGATTTACTTTACATCATTCTTTACTTCGTTCAATAATTTTTCAAACTCCTTAATGTCAATGTTTTCATCCTTGGCAAAGAACGAGGCCAGTTTGGAGAAGGAGCCTCCGAAATATCCTGACAATAGGTTTTTGATGGAAAAACTTCTGTATTGATCCTTGGAGACGATGGGGAAGTATTCGTGCGACTTACCATAGGCTTTATGTTTGACAAAGCCTTTTCTTTCCAGGATCCGAATGATTGTGGACACGGTATTGTAGGCCGGTTTGGGTTCGGACATTTTGACCAAGATATCTTTGACAAATCCTTTCTCGATATCCCACAAAATTTGCATGACTTGCTCTTCAGCTCTGGTTAACTCTCTCATCTTATTTATCTGGTTTTTTTGTTAACTTAAGCATTTAGTTTGTAAATAACAAGAGGGAATGATGATCTTCCTGTTGGCAGGATAAATTTAATGATAAAAAGATAGTTTTAAAACTATTTAAGTAGTTTAAATTAAATAATTAGTTTGTGTAGGTAATAAAAAAACCGCTTTCAAAAGCGGCTCTTTAAATGTTATGCTGTCCTCAGTTTGATGATTTTCGTAAAGTGCAACAGTTTGACAATAGGATAGGTAGGATCAAACTCATACCATTTCACCGCAAAGTTCGGTCTGTTCGGTAACTTATGGTGATTGTTCTGGAACAATTCTCCCAACATTAGCACATCCAATAGTAGGCTGTTTTTGGACTGGTCATTGTTGTCAAAGTTTGCATAGCCGTATTTATGTCCACTCCAATTCACGATGGCACCATGAACAGGTCCCATAAGGAAGTGGATGGGCAACAAGAAATACATCCACCAGTGGGTGCCTGAAAGTTCAAATACACTGATGCTCAATACGTAAATGGCAACATATATCAATCCCCATGCAACACGGACGGACATATTATCCGCCATTCGGTCAAATTTATTCCAGTCAGGTACATCCTTGGAGAACCTTTCTTCCGGCTTTAGGTGGAAGGAGAAATAGTCGTTATAAATATTTTTTGTTTTCCACATCATGGTAAACAGGTTCTCTGTATGATGGGGACTGTGAGGATCCTTAGGGGTGTCACTGTAGGCATGGTGCATTCTATGTAATATGGCGTATGCACGTGGGGAGAGGTAAGAACTTCCTTGGCAAATCCAAGTGAAGAAATAAAAGAACCTTTCCCAAAATTTGTTCATGACGAACATCTGGTGTGCGGCATATCTATGCAGAAAGAAACTTTGGCAAAACAAAGAGAAGTACCAATGCAGAAGGAAGAATACTATTAATATCACGTAATTTAGATTTAATTAAGATTACAAAGATAATTTCTTAGGGTAGAAAATGTAAGTGTGTTATTGATATTTTTTGAATAATATGATTTTTTTCATGTTTTTCGGTTATATTCCTGTCGCAATGCGCTTTTTTGACCGATTGACGGTTGATGTTGTTTAACCAAATTTTAAAATTCTAATGAGCAAGTCAGGTACTGGATTTGGAAATATACTTATTCAGTTGGTCGTGGCAGGTCTGGCCGTAATTATCACAAGTTATTTACTGCCGGGAGTCAAAGTGGAGAGTTTTTGGATAGCCATCGTGATAGCAGCAGTAATCAGTTTGCTGAATTTTACGATAAAGCCGATTCTGGTCATATTGACCATACCCATCACGGTCTTTACCTTGGGATTGTTCCTTTTGGTAATTAATGCGCTGATTATCATGCTAGCAGCCGGAATAGTGCCGGGATTTGAGGTGAACGGGTTTTGGTGGGCGCTGTTTTTTAGTTTGATATTGTCTATAATAAATGCCGTTTTTGGCGTTTCTTTGTTCGAAAATAACCGGTAGAAGGGCTGTGGATATAGAACAGTTCGTGAAGGCTGTTTTTTGGGAGTAATCATTTTTTTTTCTGTCAAATAATTGTAATTTGATTCAGAATAAAGGTGGTTACATATTGACTGTGACTGTTTCTTAATCTCTACCAAACCCCGCTTTGTTTATCGAATAGATAAGTCATTTAATACACCCTTTATATATAAATATGCAATACAAGAATGATGGGTTCAAACCCGAAACCATAGGCGCCCTGAAAGCAGAGTTGAAAGCTTCCGGTAAGTCATTTAAAACCATCCCTTCAGATGGGGACAGTGATGAATTTGCCAATTTCTATTTTATCGGCAAATATGAAGGAAAGGATGTGATCTATGATGCGGCCCTATATACCCTCAGGCTTCATCATTCCAGTGAAGTATATGAATTGGCCGAGCATAAAGCCGCCAAAAAATTCCCTAATTTTAAGGGGATTCACTATGAGGAGGACGAAAACGGCAATCTCAAGCCGCTGAACAGCGATGAAGAAGAGATCGGATGGTTTATGACGGAGATCATCATGGAAATCGAGGAGGAGGAGCATGTAAAAGTACAGGAATTTATAGATTTGGATACCAATCATGACTTTGGTATCGGTTTGGATGTGGCCCTGAACATTGACCATGTCGATGATAAGGTCATAGAGAAATTTATCAAGGAGTTCAATGATGATACCATAGTCCTGGACGACACCTTCTACGCTTTCCAGTCGGAAGATGAGGATGTGGAAGAATAAAGCACTGAAAACATAACTATTTTGCAGAACCGTTTGTTGGAAGAAAACAAACGGTTTTATTTTGCCAATGATGTTAAAAATTGCCTGGTCTGCCAAATACGCCCACCCACTTCCAGAAGGTCACAGGTTTCCCATGGAAAAGTATACACTGCTTCCGGAACAGTTGCTCTACGAAGGAACTATTACCAAGGATAATCTTTTTGAGCCAGGAGCCTTGGGGGAAAGGTGGATACTCAATACACATAAGCCCGGTTATTTTGAGAAACTTAAAGGGCTGACATTGTCAAAGTCCGAAGTCAGGAAAACCGGCTTTCCTTTGAGTTCATCTCTGGTGGAAAGAGAAATCCATATCATGCAGGGATCGGTACAGGCCTGTCTTTTTGCCCTGGAATATGGTGTTGGGATGAATATAGCGGGAGGGACGCACCATGCGTTTTCAGATAGAGGAGAGGGATTTTGCCTGTTGAATGATATCGCCATTTCGGCCAATTACCTTTTGGAAAACAACCTGGCCAAAAAGATTTTGGTGATAGACCTGGATGTTCATCAAGGAAACGGCACCGCCGAGATTTTCAAGGAGGTGGCAGAGGTTTTCACTTTCAGTATGCACGGTGCCTCCAATTATCCCATGCACAAAGAAAAATCCGACTTGGATGTTCCATTGCCCGATAAACTAGGGGATAGCGCTTATCTGAAAGTTCTTTCCGATCATTTGGAACCCTTGTTGGAAAAGGTAGCGCCGGACTTTATTATCTTTCAATCCGGTGTGGATGTGCTGGCAACAGACAAGTTGGGAAGGTTGGGGATGAGTATTACAGGTTGCAAAGAAAGAGACAATAGGGTATTACAAGCTGCTTTTAGGCATAAAATCCCCATCATGTGCTGTATGGGAGGAGGGTATTCGGAGAGAATCAGCCATATTGTTGAGGCTCACGCCAATACCTATCGCCTGGCGCAGGAAATCTTTTTTTGAGCATGAACAAACGATTAGGCCAGGGTTAAACTTTCTTTTATAAAAGCGCGATCAACATCAAATTCAATTTGTAGAATGAGAACTTTGTTTATATTTGCGACAAGTTGAATTAATAAACAATAGACGTGAGAAAAATCAGTAAAGCACTAGGAATTTTAGGAATTGCAGGAGCCTTGTTGGCTGGATGTAATGATAATGGGACCTCATCTCAAACCGCCGCTGAAGGAAGCTCCAGTAGTGAAAGCAGTAGCAGCAAAAGCGACTTGAAAATAGCATATATCAATACCGATAGTGTCATCAACAATTATCAGTATTTTAAAGATAAATCAGCTGAAATCTCTGAAAAGGGCAAAAGGTTTGAAAGTGAACTTTCCAATAGGGCCAAGGGCTTTGAAAGTGAAGTGAGCAATTTTCAGCAATCAGCTCAAAATATGACCCCGAATCAGTCCAGGGCCAAGCAGGAGGACCTGATGAAAAAAGAGCAAAACCTGATGACTTACCGGGATAACCTGATGAAGGAACTATCAGCCGACGAGGCGAATCTTTATAATGAAGTGTACGATAAGATTCAGGAATATTTGAAAAGCTATGCGGCTGAAAATGATCTGGAAATGATTCTTTCCTACACGCGAGGAGGAGGAGTATGGTATGCGAACGACGGGCTAGATGTAACCGTAGAGGTGACAGCTGGACTGAACGAAAAGTACAAACCTTCTTCTGAAGGGGCATCCTCAGAAGAAAAGGCAGCTGAGAAGAAATAAACTATTGGATACACCAATAAGATTTGGAAAAAGGCCCGGATTTCCGGGCTTTTTTTGTGTCAGATAATATGAGTATTTTTAAACCCGAAAAAGCGCATCGGGATCATCCCACTACTAATCATGGGGATAATTTCAATGCCTAATTTGGGATTAAACTATTTAAACACCGTGCTGGATGAAAATAACAGACTTTCTTAAACACAATTTTAGGCATTTTAACGCAGCCGCTCTTATCGATGCGGCCGAAGGCTACAAGGCCCATTTGGACAATAACGGCAAAATGATGGTGACCCTGGCGGGAGCCATGTCCACTGCAGAGCTGGGGATCTCTCTGGCAGAAATGATCAGACAGGACAAAGTCCAAATCATTACCTGTACCGGAGCCAACCTCGAAGAGGATGTTTTTAACCTGGTGGCCCATGATTATTACGAAAGAGTTCCACATTATCGGCAGCTTTCTCCAGAAGAGGAACAGGATTTGCTAGAGAGACATATGAACAGGGTAACTGATACCTGTATTCCAGAAATGGAAGCCATGAGGAGGATAGAAGATGTGATTCTTGAGGAGTGGGAAAGGGCTGATAAAGCCGGCGAAAGCTACTTTCCACATGAGTTTTTCTATAAAATCCTGCTTTCCGGCAAACTGGAGAAGCACTATCAGATAGACCCTAAAAACAGTTGGCTGCTTGAGGCGGCCAAGAAAAATCTTCCTATCATCGTACCGGGATGGGAAGATTCAACCTTAGGCAACATGTACGCGGGGCATTGTATCACAGGAGATGTGAAAAATGTCCACACTGTAAAGAGTGGTATTCAGTACATGATGTATTTGGCTGATTGGTATACAGAGAATGCAATCCCAGAAAGTACTGTTGGGTTTTTCCAAATAGGAGGGGGGATAGCAGGGGACTTCCCAATCTGTGTGGTACCGATGCTACATCAGGATCTTCAGCGTGACGGGGTGCCTTTGTGGGGATATTTTTGTCAGATATCCGACTCCACCACCTCTTATGGCTCCTATTCCGGAGCAGTACCAAACGAGAAGATTACCTGGGGCAAGCTTGGAATCGACACGCCTAAATACATCATCGAATCTGATGCGACCATTGTTGCGCCATTAGTATTCGCGATTGTATTAGATCAGTGACAATGAAGTTAACAGAACAACTAAAATCAACTATTCTAAAAGCAAGCGCGGTGAAAGCGCTTGCTTTTTGTGCTTTATCACCAGCGCTCGGACAGGGTATGTATGCGTTGAAACAAGTAAATACCCCTTACGACGAACAGCAGCCCGTTATTTCCTCCAAAGAGGAACTCTTTTTGAGTGTGGCTTTCCACCCAGGAAATACTGGTGGAAGCAAGGATTTCGGGGATGTGTGGTACAGTAAGAAAAATGAATTCAACCAGTGGCAAGAGGCAAAGCCAGTTGCTAGCCTTAGTACCACTGGATACGATTTGTTGATCGGGTTTCCAGATGATAATACGGCCTTGGTCTACCATGACGGGAAAAAAAAAACGCATGGAATCCATCAATACAGAAGGACCGGGGAGACGGACTGGCAATACGAGCATCAGTTGGATTTTGGAAGTTTTAAAAACAATGGGAAAAGTTTTAGTGCCCGGCTCCATCCTTCTGGGGAAATTCTGGTGATGTCCATGAACTCTTACGGCTCCTACGGAAACGAGGACATTTATGTAAGTTTTAGGCAGTCCGGAAGAAGATGGTCCGTACCCAAAAATATAGGGCCGGTGGTCAATTCCTTTGAACAGGAAATGACGCCCTTTCTTTCTATTGACAAACAGGTATTGTACTTTTCTGCCAATGGGCATGGTACTGGTGAAGGAAGGGATATTTTTTATTCCCAAAGACTAGATGATAGCTGGGAAAGATGGACGGCTCCTAAAAGGTTAAATGATGATGTTAATTCCAGAGGGGTAGAACTGTCCTATTTTATTGATCCTAATAGTCCTTACACGGCTTTTGTCACCACCACCCAGGACAGTGAGGGATATGGGGATATCTTAATGAGAAGGAAAGAGGAAATAGTGCTGGAAGAACCGCCTATATCCAGTGAAAACCGTTTTTTGGCTTCATCTCTTCCTGTAAGAGCATCTGAACCCACAAAGGTGAGCACCGTGTCCAGGGGCATTCAGTCCGAAAGCGTCAACGAAACCACCCAAGAGAAAGTGACGGCTACCCAAGTGGTGGAAGAAGAGTTGGTAGAAGCAGCCCCCGTTTCCGGTGAAGCGTTGCAGGAAGAAAGCAAGGCTGAAATTCCGGCCGAGGAGGTAGAAGCCACGGAACCGGAAAGGTCAGAGCCTAAGGAAATCAAAAAGGAAATGGTGGAGGCAGAGGTGCCGGAAAAGACTGAGGCTGCGATCTTAGAAAATGAATCTATATCCGTCAATGTATTGGATATCCATTCAAAAGCAGAGATCCCCTATAAAGTCAGTTTCCAAAATTCCGAGGGGACAGGACTGGGCACTGAGACAGGGTTAAGCGGTCAAAATAAGCTAAATTTAAGGGAAGGCACTGTTAAAGTGGTGGTTTCCTCCACGAACTACCTGCCAGAGACGCTGACGGTTTCAGCATTCAGAGCAAACAACAGTCTTGTGTTACTGACCCCGGCAAAATCCGGTACCAGTTTGATTTTGAACGAGATCCTGTTTGCAAAAGGGACTGCCCAGTTGGCTGATGAAAATTCATTGAATTATATTCATCAGCTGGTCGGTTTCTTAAAGGATCATCCAGCACTGAAAATTCGCCTAGAAGGCCATACCGATAATATAGGGAATGCCAAATTGAACAAGCAGTTGTCCATGGAAAGGGCGAAAACCATCAGGGATTATATGGTCAAACAAGGGGTTGATTTTGAACGGATCCGTTTAAGAGGGCTTGGAGGAGATAAGCCCATCACCAGCAATGACACCCAAGAGGGAAGAGAACAAAATAGAAGAGTGGAAATGGTAATTATTGATTAAACTTGTTTCACTAGGATAAAAAAGAAGGCTGTCACTTTACAGGGACAGCCTTCTTTGGTTTTAATTAGGGATTATTTTACTGATTTTCCATAAGAGACTTGAGGTTGTCTAATCCTACCTGTAATTGTTCTCCAAGCATTTCTTCCATTCCCATTAATTCAAGCACCAAGTTCATGGGGTAATCGGATTTGCCCTTGAATCCCCACACCACTTTGGTCTGATTTGCAGAAAGGGCTTCTGTGGTCATGTAGGCCTGGTCTGTTGCTTCAAAGGGCTCGTAGAAACGAAGTTCGTAGTCAATCCGTTGGTTTTCTTCTACGGCAATTATTTCCTGCTCTCCTCTACCTACATCCGAATGGGTGCTGTTCCAGGTGGCGATGGCGCCGACTTGCCCATCAGTGCCAGAATAGGTTTTCTTGGTGTTAGGGTCCATCTGCATCCAAACAGAGAATTTGTTTTGGTTTTTGAGTAGTTTGACAAAGTCAAAGACCTCATCCACAGGTTTGTTGATTACAACCTCTTTTTCCGTGGAATATTCTTTATCAATGAATAAGGCAGCAACCAATGCTATGGCAATGAGTCCGATTATCGCAAATAAAATACCTCTAAGAATTTTCATGGGTGTAAGTTTTGGTTTTTGGCATTAAAATGTTCGGGTGAAAGAATTTATGTTGGCAATTAAGATAAAAATAGAGGAATATTTGAAATTTGTCAAAAAAGTGGAAGAGGATTTTGGAAAGGTCCCCTTGATAACTTAATTGATCAAGGGGACTAAAAAGCGAGGAGGGAATCAGTCCAGTAAGGTATCGTTAAAGAGCTTTAAGATTCGTTTGTATTCATCTGTCCAGCTACTTGGCTCCACAAAACCATGGTCTTCTACCGGGTAAACTGCCATCTCCCAATTGTCTTTACCCAATTCTATCAGTCTCTGGGAAAGTCGAACCACATCTTGAAAATGTACATTGACATCTACCATACCATGGGCTATCAGGAGGTTTCCCTTAAAGCCTTCCGCAAAATAAATAGGCGAAGATCTTTTGTAGGCCAAAGGGTCATTGACAGGCTCATTGAGAATATTGGAAGTGTAGCCATGGTTATAATGTGCCCAATCGGTCACCGATCGTAAGGCCGCACCGGATTTGAAAAGATCTCCTTCTTTGAAGAGGGCCATTAAAGTGATAAAGCCTCCATAACTTCCACCATAGATGCCTATTTTGTCAGGGTTAATGTCATGGCTATCGATAAGGTACTTGGCACCATCTACCTGGTCGGAGAGGTCTTTCCCCCCCATATGACGGTAAATGCCCGTTCGCCAGTCACGGCCATAACCAGCACTTCCGCGGTAATCAATGTCCAATACCGTATATCCCAGATCTGACAGCAGGTTGTGGAACATATATTCTCGGAAATAGCTCGACCACCATTTATGGGCATTTTGTAGATACCCCGCTCCATGGACGAAAATTACTGCAGCTCCATTGGGTTTTTTGGGTTCATAAAGACGGGCATAAACTTTTTCACCATCTTCCGCTTTGAATTGTACAATTTCAGGCGCTTTCCATGGATATGCTTTAAAATCATTGCTTTGCCCTCCTGTTAATTTGGTAGGTGTACTTTCAGGGCTGTTTTCTTTGAGGTAAAGCTCCCAAGGTGCATTGCTGGAGGAATGGAGGATGGCCAAGTGCTTCTCATCAGGAGACAAGGCCACTTTATTATTTCCACTCATTTGGGTGAGCTTGGTCATTTTACCTCCCATTAGTGGCATTTTGTAGAAATGCCTTTCCCCAGGGTGGGTTTCAGAGGAGGTGAGGTACCAGGACTTTTTGTCCAAAGAAAGCTGAGGTTCAAAAACCTCGAATTTACCCTGTGTCAAGGCTTTTTTTGTCCCCGATGTAATGTCATAGAGGTACAGGTGGGAATAACCGCTTTCCTCTGATTGGAAATAAATGTGTCTGTTATCAGGTAGCCAGCCCATAGTACCGCCTCCCGAACTGTAACCTATTCCCGGACCGGCGATCCACGCCTCATCTCTCTGACGGTCTAGGCTTTTAAGCTTTCCGGTTTCCACATCCAAAAGGGCTATCCATCTGTCTTTGTTGTCTGTTGAACGGACATTGATGATGGCTTGTCCATCATCAGAAAAGTAAGGACCGGAAGGAATCACTTCTCTTTCTTCTTTTTTCCAGTCTTTATCTGGATAGTCTTTGGTGTAATCTGGAAGGTCTTTGATGCCCGGTAGTTCTGAGGTGCTGATAACATAAGCGGTGTCCTTCTGAAGGTGATATATTACCATCTCCACTTTGCTGGGGGAAGTGCCCACTTTCGGTCTGGTGTTCAGTTCAGTAGTGTATCCAGATAGGTGGGTATAGTCAGGTACAAAGGTCCTTTTTTGTTCCTTACTCGGAGTATATAAATTGAAGGTTACGTAATTTCCATTGGGTGAGATATTGATATTATGGATGTTTTTCTTCCCTGTATAAAAGATATAGGCTTCCTCTTCGGAAGTGGCTTCTCTGTACGACTTGGAAAGTTCCTTTGTTTTTTCTCTATCCCTTACCACTTGAAGAAGCTCTTTATTTTCTTTTTGGAGCCATTGGTCCTTTTCTGAGGCCTGGTTTGATTTACTTCCGGGCTGCTCTCCAGTCTGAATATTGGTTAGTTTCTTGATCAGGCCCTTTTCCAAATGGTAAGAGTAAATATTATGGGCCATTTCAAAGGCAATGACTTGCTCCTCGTTTAAAAATGTCGGATTGCTGATACGCTCATTTAGTTCGAGTAATTCAGTGACTTTGTTTGCCTGCTGATCATAGAGGCAAAGGGTGCCATTGCGGGTGAAAACTTTTAGGGACCGGTCTTTATTGTAGTTTCCCGAACTGGGAGCCATGGAGCGCTTTTCAGCTGGACTTACCTTGACAATAGAGGAGCTTTCAGAAAGCGAAATTTTGTAAAGGGAGTCCTTGGGATTGCTTTCTGGGTTATAATCAAAGTACAGGGTTTCGCCTTGTTCGTCCCAATGTACATTGGAGGGAAAGTGCCCCATCCATTTGGGATCCCTCATTATTTTTTCAACGGTCAGTAAACTGCTTTGGGCATATGTCAGTCCTGACCAAAACAAAAGAATTAATAAGAGTGTTTTTTTCATATTCGAAAATTTTTTGTGAATATGAAAAAGTGTTCTTACTAAAACAAATCAAAAAATTTAAGTGGTAGGCAGAATATAAAAGGTGAGTTATAGATGTTCCAAAAAATGTTTTAATTCCACCTCAAGGAGGTCGACATCTTTTTTTAAATCGTCCTTTAATTCCGGATAGGTATTTATCACGTCTAATTCAATGGTTTGGAGTATTTTTTTTGTGTGCGAAGAGCCAACGTATCCCATGGCGGATTTGGCCTTATGACATTTGATTTTTACTTCCTCATACTCTTCCGCTTCATACAAGGCATCAAGTTGTTTAAGCTCATTGAGATTGACGTTCAGTACAATTTCCAAAATAGGTTTTATAAAATCAGGATCTTCTCCTAAAAATTGAAAAACGGCATCTTTGTTAATGAGTTGATACATGGCAATAATGAAACAGTAATTGGTTGATGTATGTTTAATAGCTAGCACAAAAATAGAAACAATACCTGATTGTTTGATGGTTTTACAGCGGCCATTTTCATAAACGCGAAGTTTGCCTTATTTTTGATTCCTCGCCACACTCCTAAAATAGAAGAAAAGGATTTCAATATGAAAACAAAGAAAAAAATATTTCTAATTGTCAGTATTATTTTTTTAATCATCATACTGTTGATTGGAATGGATATTTCTTCTAGGACAACTTTTCCCGGCTCGAAGGGAAACCTCAAAGAGCGTATAATGGAGGGCGAAGCTCAGCCAAAAACCGATAACCGAAACGGTCATTAAGTACAAATTTTCAAGAAAGTGCATCATTTAAAAGTCAATAACCTCGTTCAGGTTCTTCAGGATCAGGAGGTGGAACTGGAAACTACCTTTCATATAGAAATCAAGGAGCATCTTCTTGACGATAAGGCAAAACTACTGTTCAATGACCTCTATAGACAGATGGGAGGGATGGGGAAGTTTGCCTATCTGGAAAAGCTTAAATTTGATTTTCGTATAGACAGGTTTGTTTTTCTGTACGATGATGCGGTACATTTTAACCGATATCGGCTGAACACGCTGAAATCTGATATTTATGAGGTATTTACCTTTAGCTGGGTGGATAGCTACAAAAGGTTGTGCAGGACTTTTGAAAGAGAATGCCTTAAAAGTGGGATGCAGGAAAGAGTCTGGTTTGGCCCACCGATTGCCGAGCGTTGCTTTGGAAAAGCAGAAGAGGCAGGAGATCTCAGTGGAAACGGAGCTTCAGGATGGAAACTAAATGCCTATAATGATGCGCAATACGATCTTTTGAGCCGATTGCACGGCTATAAAATAATCCGCTTGCCCATGTATGAAAATATCATGGTCAGCGGAAGTCTTAAAAAACTCGATCAGTTGCTGATTAATCCAAAGGAAAATGATCAAAAGGCTCTTGTCTCTTGGCTAAAGCGAAAAATGGTTTGATCCTAGGGGGATAACTTGGGCAGTTTAGCTTCTATTTTCTTTACAATCAGCTCAAAATCCTTGGGGTTGGCAACAAAGTCCAATTGATTGACATTGATGGTGATGACTTTCCCCATCTGATAACCCGATATCCAATCTTCGTACCGGTTGTTTAAATTTTTGAGGTATTGGATATTGATCAGGGATTCATAGCTCCTGGCACGTTTTTCTATTTGATTGACCAGTTTGGGAATGTCCGCCTGAAGGTAAACCAATAAATCAGGGGCCTTGATAAAATCCATCATCGATTGAAAAAGCTGTTGGTAATTGAAATAGTCCCTGTCGGACATCAAGCCGGATTGGTGGAGGTTGGCAGCGAAAATTTGTCCGTCTTCATAAATGGTCCTGTCTTGAATGGTGGGGCGTTTTTGCTCCATGATTTGCTGGATTTGCTTAAACCTGCTGCCGAGAAAATACACTTGTAAGTGAAAGGACCATTTTTCCATGTCACTATAAAAGTCCTTTAGATAGGGGTTTTCTTCCACATCTTCCAGTAGCGTGTACCACCCAAAATGCTTTCCAAGCATCTGCGCAAGAGTTGATTTTCCGCTACCGATATTTCCTGTTATGGCGATATGCATTTGCTGTCAGTTCAGGGGGCTTATTTATTTTTGAAACGATCAGCAACCTGCAGGTCTTTATTGCCCGAGGCATACCTGTAAAAGCCTTCCCCACTTTTTACCCCTCTGTTGCCTGCCTCTACCATATTGACCAGCAGGGGACAAGGGGCATATTTCGGGTTCCCTAAGCCTTCATGGAGTACTTTTAGGATGGAAAGACAAACATCCAGTCCTATAAAATCCGCCAATTGAAGCGGTCCCATAGGGTGGGCCATGCCCAACTTCATTACCGTATCTATTTCCTGAACTCCTGCTACACCTTCGTATAAGGAATAAATGGCTTCATTGATCATGGGCATCAAAATCCTGTTGGCCACAAAGCCGGGATAGTCATTTACTTCTACTGGGGTCTTCTCGAGTCCTCTGGACAGTGACATTATCTGGGAACAAGTTTCGTCAGCAGTTTTGTAGCCCCTAATGACTTCTATCAATGGCATTACAGGAACAGGGTTCATGAAATGCATGCCAATGACTTTATGGGGTCTGGCGGTGGCGGACGCTAGTTTAGTAATGGATATAGAGGATGTATTAGAGGCGAGGATGGCTTCTTTGGGGCAATACTGATCCAGCTGTTTAAATAGCTCGAGTTTTAAGGTGGTTTTTTCCGTTGCGGCTTCTACTACCAAATCGGCCGTTTGCACTCCTTTTTCCAGATCGGTGAAGGTTTTGATCCTGGATAGGGTCTCTTCCTTTTGCTCAGGACTAATTTTATCCTTGGCCAGTTGGCGGTCAAGGTTTTTGGCAATAGTATTTAAGGCTTTTTCAAGGGCTTTGTCATTAAGGTCGATCAGAGAAACTCTGTGTCCATATTGGGCAAATGTGTGGGCGATGCCGTTGCCCATTGTACCTGATCCGATTACTGAAACATTTATCATAAAAATTGGGGTAAGTGTTCACTTTGAAGAAGGAAATATAAAATGCTGCCATTTCTTACTAAATCTAAATTTTAATGACTGTTTATCCAACATCAGGCGGGAAATTAAGCAGATTGTTGCTGAACGAAAGTCGGTTTTGTCCATATTTCTGTACCTTTGGGGCTATGAAAATACTCAAGGAACTGGGCAAAATATCCAATTTGCCGATTACACGCTTTACCGGTAATGGTGCATACCTACAGCTTTCTAATGGGGAAGAGATATTGCTTCCAAAAGGCTATCTGAAAGGAGATGAAAAGGAAGGTGATGAAATGGAGGTGTTCGTCTATACTGACAGTGAGGATCGGCCTGTGGCCATTACGGACAGGCCTTTAGCTTTGGTAGATGAGTTTGCAGTATTGGATGTTAAGGAAGTAACCCAGTTTGGAGCTTTTATGGATTGGGGACTACCAAAGGATCTTTTCGTGCCCAAATCTGAAATGGGCCAGCCCATTACAGAGGGAAGGAAGTATTTGGTCATGGTGTGCGTAGATTATAAAACCAACCGTTTGATAGGTGTGTCAAAGTACCAGGACTTTATGCTTGCCGATACCGCGGATTTTAGTGAAGGGCAGGAAGTACGCGCCTTGGTTTTCGATAAGACGGAGTTAGGCTACAAAGCCCTGATCGATCAACATTATGAAGGATTGATTTACAGCAATGAGGTGTTTAAGCCTTTGAACATTGGAGATGATATCATTGCCTATGTGAAGAAGAGAAGAGATGATGGCAAATTGGATCTACAGCTTACGCCCATCGGGCGGCAAAAATATGAAGAAGGGGCAGAAAAAATCTTAGATGTTTTAAAAATCCAGAAATTTTTGCCCCTTCATGATAAATCATCCCCCGAAGAAATCAAAAAGACTCTTGGGATGAGTAAAAAGCACTTCAAACAGTCCATTGGTCAACTTTACAAAAGTAAGAAAATCGTTATCCTAGAGAATGGGATAGAAATCGTTGACTAACTCAACTTCAAGATTTCCATCGGTTTGGTACAAAGCACCGCCTTTTCCCGTTTGATGGCTATTGGCGCCTTGATCAGGTAAGGGTATTTGACCAGAATATTCAACCAGCTTTCATCATCCCAGGCTTTACCTGCGATCAGGGACTGGTAATCGGGGTGGGCCCGGTTAAGCAGGTCCTTGGGACGCAGTTTGAGCTTTTCCAGAATGGTCCTCCATCCGGTAGTGGTGATCGGTTCCTTCTCCATATTGATCTCATTGACATATCTGGATACAGACCGCGCATAAGCTCTCGCTTGCTTGTCAATGGAATGAGAAGGAATATAATAGAAGAATAATTCGCTAGGGTGCATTTTCATGTCAAATTGGTTTGAGATTCTAATAAAAATACAAAAAATATTGAGAAATCCAAATAATTGACTTCTATAAAAGTTAAATTCAATTGGAATTATGGTAATTTTCAAATATGGATTTAGAAAATTTTAAAATAAAAGCCAAGGGGGAATACAGTAATTTTAAAAAACTGAAAGGTCGATTACGGAAAATCAAACCAAAAGCACTTGACCAAAAATTTTCGGACGCACATGAAGTCCAATTTGAGAAAATGGATTGTCTGGAATGTGCCAACTGCTGTAAAACCACGAGTCCGATTTTTCTTCAAACCGATATCGACCGTTTAGCCAAGGTATTCCGGATGAAGTCTTCTGAATTTACCGATGAGTATCTTCACCGGGACGAGGAGGGAGACTTTGTTTTGAACAGCTCTCCCTGCCCGTTTTTGGGAGAGGACAATAAGTGTTTTGTTTATGATTCCCGGCCCAAGGCCTGTCGGGAATATCCTCATACCAACCGGAAAAACATGCACGGGATTTTGACCTTGACTTTAAATAATACACTGGTTTGTCCTGCAGTACACGAAATCTTTCAAGTCTTTTCCAAAGAATTTAGGAAGTAAGCTATTCTGTTTGCTATTTTAGGAGCCAAAACCTATTAAAACCTTAAACCATGAGTAATCAACAAGAACACTTTTTAGGTGTAGATGTGGGGGGAACCCACTTGAAAATTGGGAAAGTCAGCCAGCAGGGAGAAATTGTTTCTTTTGATAAAGAGGATACCCGCCATTACAAAGAAGCCCCTCAGGGCTTCAATGCGTGTTTTGTGGATGTGATAGGAAAGTACCTTTCCAAATATCCAGAGATCAACAAGGTGGGCATCGGCCTTCCAGGATTAATCAACAAAGACCGGACGACAACCTTGGAAATTCCAGCAATTCCAGCTTTGGACGGTTTCAATCTAAAGGGAGCTTTGCTGGAAAAGTATCCTGAAAAATCGTTTTTTCTTGAAAATGATGCCAGTGCGGCAGCCATGGGGGAGTATAAGTTTGCTTCTTCCAAACCTTCTCCGAATTTCCTTTTTATCACCATGGGCACGGGTATCGGAAGTGCGGCTGTGGTGGATGGAAAGATTTTCAAAGGGGCCAGAGGCAATGCCATGGAAATGGGACATATGCTGTCCAGGGGCAATGCCCGTTTGGAAACCCTTATCGGAAGGAACGGGATATTGGAAATCCTGAAGCGCATGATCAATGCCTATCCGGAAAAAGCAGGTGAGCTGATGGACAAAGAACTGGGGACGCACCTGTTGGTAGATACTGCCGAAGCTGGAAATGAAGTCTCTCAGATGACATTCGATGAGGTCGCCCAAATTATGGGAGAAGCCATCGTCTCCACCGTACGTATCCTGGATGTAAATGAGATTTATTTTGGCGGGGGAATTTCGGCAGGTCTTCAATTCATGATGCCGGTGTTGGAAAAAACGGTTCGCCAATACCTGACCCGTTATTATACAGATGAGCTGCAGTTAAAGAAGGCCACATTGGGAAACAATGCCGGGACTTTGGGAGCAGCCGCTTTATGCTTTTAAAAGGAATTGATTAGGGGTTTAAAGTGGTAATTGTCACTTCGCTGACCCTGTTGATCGCATTCAATCGAAAGAGAACCTTTAGGGGTTCTTTTTCTGTTTTAACTCCCTCACACTCCTGGGAAGGCTCAAGGAAGTAAAAAAAGAAGCTTTGGCTTTTATCCAGCAGTTCCACCCTGTCTGGCCTTCCAAAGGTAAGGATCAGCTCTTGGTTATTGGCTTCCAAAAAGGTGTTTTTGATTTTTCTTATTTCTTCCAAATCCTGCATCCGGAGACCTTTGCAGCCGTACCTGTCCTTTTTCCAGTTGTCCAGATTGATGTTTCCCGCATCAAGTTTACTGGAACAAGAAGAAAAAGAGGTAAGCATAGCTGTTATCAGAGCCAAGTAAAGCAAACGAAGGTTCATAGATGTTGTCCTTTGGTAAATCAAAAACCGAAGGTACGATATGAATGCAAAAAGTAAAAACCTGCAAAATGAATTTAAATGTGCTGATTTCAGTTAGCATTCCCGGGAGAGGGAAGCCTGGAAGATAAAAAGTGGAGGAGCTCAGTAACAATTGATGGAGCTAAAGTATTCTTATTGTCAGGAAATTATAGCGTTTGGACTGCATGCAGTGCCATCGAGGTAAGAAAATCATGACCTGACATCAGGGTATTCTTTCATCTTAACCCTTATATTAGCAGTTTAAATTACGCATGTATGAATCATAGATTTGCAAAAGCCTTTCATTTAATCTCTGTATTGTTCTTCATTATTGTCTTCATGTACATTTATTCGGCCTTACCAGAGCAGGTGAGTTTTGAGTTGGATGCGGAGGGAAGCCCTTTAAAAGTAATCGGAAGGGACACCTTTTTTTACATGGGGATAGGGGCATTTGTCATCCTTAATGTGTTGTTGGTGACTCCTGCAAAAATGATTGAAAGTAAGGCGACGTTTAATATCCGTAAATTGTTCCAAAATGGGGATCCCTTCAAGGATCACATGTTGACCTGGATATATTCTTTTGTGGCCATCATCAATGTCTCCATTGTGATCGTGTCACTTTATATTCATGGACTAAACGGCGACATTGATACATTTGGTAAACCAAGCGGATTTGGATTATATTTATTGCCTGTTTTCTTTTTGGCGTGGATAATCGCCCTGTTTGTGATTTTATCCACGAAAATGAAGGCAATCAAGTCCAATTCAGAATCATAATTACCCAAAAATAGAGTAAGTACCCATGGCAGAAAAAAACGTACAGTATACCGAGGATAGCATCAAATCGCTGGACTGGAAAGAGCATATCAGGCTGAGGCCCGGTATGTATATTGGGAAATTGGGAGATGGTAGCGCTCAGGATGATGGTATCTATGTGCTGGTGAAGGAGGTACTGGACAACAGTATAGACGAGCATATGATGGGCTATGGTCGAACCATTGATGTGAAAATCAGTGAGCATAAAGTGGAGGTGCGGGATTTTGGACGAGGTATTCCGCTGGGTAAGGTGATCGACTGTGTGTCAAAGATCAATACGGGGGGGAAATATGATTCAGGAGCCTTCCAGAAATCGGTCGGTCTAAACGGTGTGGGTACCAAGGCCGTGAACGCCCTTTCGGAATATTTCAAAGTACAGTCCTACCGCGACGGACAGACCAAAGTGGCGGAATTCACTAAAGGTGAATTGGTGGAAGACCGGGAAGTCACCACTACTTCCGAACGGAACGGAACGAAGATCGTCTTCTCCCCGGATGCTTCTGTTTTCAAGCATTATCATTTCATTCCCGAATACCTGGAAAACCAAATCTGGAATTATGCTTTCCTGAATGCAGGGCTGAGCATCAACTTTAATGGTAAGAAGTTCTTTTCGGACAAAGGCTTGCATGATCTTTTGGACCGAAAAGTAGATGATGACAGCAAAAGGTATCCTATCATCCATCTAAAGGGCAATGATATAGAGATAGCTTTGACCCATACCAACCAGTACGGGGAAGAGTACTATTCCTTTGTCAATGGGCAGTACACCACCCAGGGAGGTACCCATTTGGCCGCTTTCCGTGAGGCCATTGTGAAGGCAGTCAGGGAATTTTTCAAAAAAGACTACGATGCGGCCGATATCCGCCAAAGTATTGCTGCGGCCATCGCGGTAAGGGTGCAGGAGCCGGTATTTGAATCCCAGACCAAAACCAAACTGGGGTCGCAGAGTGTAGGGCCTGACGGGCCTACGTTGAGGACCTTTGTCAATGATTTTGTCAAAACAGAACTGGACAATTACCTGCACAAAAATCCGGATTCTGCCAATGCTTTGTTGAAGAGGATCCTGCAATCAGAGCGGGAGCGCAAGGAAATCTCCGGTATTAAAAAACTGGCAAACGAAAGGGCCAAAAAGGCCAATTTGCATAACAGAAAGCTTCGGGACTGCAGGGTGCACTACGACGATGCAAAAGCAAATGAAGAAAAGAAAAATGAAACCATGCTTTTCATCACTGAAGGGGATTCGGCTTCAGGATCCATCACCAAGTCCAGGGATGTACAGACCCAGGCGGTATTCTCTTTAAGGGGTAAGCCACTCAACTGCTTTGGCATGACCAAAAAAGTGGTCTATGAGAATGAAGAGTTTAACCTCTTACAGCATGCCCTGAACATTGAGGATGGTATTGATGGGTTAAGGTACAGGAAAATAGTGATCGCCACGGATGCCGATGTGGACGGTATGCACATTAGACTATTGATCATGACCTATTTCCTTCAGTTTTTCCCAGACTTGGTGAAGAACGGTCACCTGTTTATCTTGGAAACCCCCTTGTTTAGGGTGAGGAATAAGAAGGAGACCATCTATTGTTATTCGGAAGAGGAAAAGCAAAGGGCCATTGCCAAGCTGGGCAATAAGCCGGAGATCACCCGATTTAAAGGTTTGGGGGAAATTTCACCTGAAGAGTTTGGAGGTTTTATTGGTGAAGACATCAGGTTGGAGCCAATTATCTTAAGGAAGGATACCAAGATTGCCGATTTACTATCCTTCTTTATGGGCAAAAACACCCCGAACAGGCAAACTTTCATCATCGATAACCTTAAAGTGGAAAAAGACATCGTCGATGAAAAGGACAAAGCCAAGCAGGAGGAGGACAAGGAGGAGACCGAGGCAGCCTGATTCGATGGGAACTCTGAGCAGTCCATTTTAAAACAGACAAAAGGTAAAGTATGAGTGATATCGAAAACAACGGTCCAGAGGGAAACGGAGAAGCCTTACATGACTCCGTTCCTGTGACCGGAATGTATAAAGAGTGGTTTTTAGATTACGCTTCCTATGTAATATTGGAGCGGGCAGTGCCGGCCATAGAGGACGGTTTTAAGCCTGTTCAGCGGCGGATCCTTCATGCGATGAAGGAAATGGATGATGGCAGGTTCAACAAAGTGGCCAATATTATCGGTCAGACCATGCAGTACCACCCGCATGGCGATGCGTCCATCAGCGATGCCATTGTCAATTTGGGGCAAAAGGACCTTTTGATCGAAACCCAGGGGAACTGGGGGGATATTAGAACCGGGGATGGGGCCGCAGCTGCCCGATACATCGAGGCTCGTTTATCCAAGTTTGCCCTGGAGGTAGTCTTCAATCCGCAGACCACGGAGTGGCAGCTATCCTATGATGGTAGAAAACGGGAACCTATTACCTTGCCCGTGAAATTCCCTTTATTACTTGCCCAAGGGGTAGATGGGATTGCAGTGGGGCTTTCCACCAAAATCCTTCCTCATAACTTCTGTGAGCTGATCAGTGGCTCCATAGATGTGCTTAAAGGAAAAAGCACCAATGTTTTACCTGACTTCCCTACCGGTGGCCTAGCGGATTTTTCGGAGTATAATGAAGGTTTGAGAGGGGGTAAGATCAAAGTAAGGGCAAGGATAGAAGAAGGAGATGGCAAGAGTCTTTTGATCAAGGACATTCCCTTTGGGACCACCACCACTTCCTTGATTGATTCCATAATCAAGGCCAATGACAAAGGGAAGATCAAGATCAAAAAAGTGGTCGACAATACGGCCCGGGATGTTGAAATACAGGTGTTTTTGGCTTCAGGACAGTCTCCGGACATGACCATTGATGCTTTATATGCCTTTACAGACTGTGAAGTTTCCATTTCACCCAATGCCTGCGTTATCATTGATGACAAGCCCGTGTTTATCAGTGTCAACGATATTCTGGCATACAATACAAAACAGACCAAGGAACTGCTGAGGAGGGAGCTGGAAATCCGCAAAGGGGAGTTGATGGAGAAGTTGCTGTTCTCCTCTTTGGAAAAGATTTTCATAGAAAACAGGATCTATAGGGATATTGAGGAATGCGAGACTTGGGAGGCTGTTTTGGAAACTATCGACAGGGGACTGGATCCTTATAAGCCGGAGTTTTACAGGGAAATTACTCAGGAGGATATCACCCGACTGACTGAGATCAAGATCAAGAGAATTTCTAAGTTTGACAGCTTTAAGGCAGATGAGCTGATGCGCAAGCTTCAGGAAGAGCTGGAAGAGGTCAACCATAACCTGGAGCACCTGACCGATTATGCTATTGATTACTATAAAGCATTGCTGAAAAAGTACGGCAAGGGCAGAGAACGAAAGACAGAAATCCGCACTTTTGATACCATCCAAGCTACTGTAGTAGCTGCCAATAATGCCAAACTCTATGTCAACCGTAAGGACGGTTTTGTTGGGTATGGGCTTAAAAAGGATGAGTTTATCTGTGACTGTTCTGATTTGGATGATATCATCGCATTCAAAAATGACGGCACCTGTGTAGTGACCAAAATTCAGGACAAAGTCTTTGTCGGCAAGGACATTATCCATGTGGGCGTATTCCGCAAAGGGGACGAGCGTATGGTTTACAATATGATTTACCTGGACGGAACTTCGGGAAGGGCAATGGTGAAGCGCTTCCAGATCCTCAGCGTCACCCGTGACAGGGAATATGTGCTGACCAAAGGTACCAAGGGATCGAAGGTGCTGTACTTTACGGCCAATCCCAACGGTGAGGCGGAAATCGTGACCGTTTATCTTACCCAAGGAAGTAAAGCCAGGGTCAAAGTGTTTGATTTTGATTTCAAGGATATCGATATCAAAGGGCGTGGAGCAGGCGGAAATATCCTGACCCGTTACCCGATAAGGAAGGTACAGCTTAAAATGGAGGGCGTTTCTACTTTAGGAGGGCTTGATGTTTATTTTGATGAGTCAGTGGGAAGGCTGAATACAGATGAGCGCGGAAAGCTCATTGGAAACTTCTTGGGAGATGATAAGATCATTGCTTTTTATCAGGATGGAAGTTACGAACTGACTTCCTATGAGCTTACCAACCGGTACGAGCCCAACTCGATTATGCTTATTGAAAAGTATGATCCGGACGCGGTTATTTCCGGTATTTATTATGATGGGGTAAGTAAGAACCATTATGTCAAGCGGTTTAAGATAGAAACCAGTACGGTCAACAAGCGGTTTAATTTTATTTCTGATCATAAAAAGTCAGAGCTGGTGGTGGTTTCTACTGACAAGCAGCCACAGGTGAAGGTAAGCCTCAAAAAAGGCAAAGAAACGGAGGTGGTGGAATACGACCTGGACATGCTGATTGATGTTAAGGGATGGAAGTCCGTAGGGAATAAGCTTTCTATCCATCCTGTGAAAAGTATCCAACTTCTGGAACCGGCAAAAAAGGAATCTCCTAAGAAAGAGACCAATGAGGGGGATAGTGTGGAAGTAGGATCGACCGTAGACCTAAAGGTTAAAAATGACGACGAAGATCAGCTAGGTTTGTTTAAGAATGAAAACTGATCAGGTGGACTTAGCACTGCTGGATTACCTTTCCCAATACATTACAGATCATAAAAGGGCCAAGATGGAAGAAGTCTTGGCCTTAAGGTCACGGTATTTTACTTTGGTGCTGGAGGATATTTATAAACCCCACAATGCCAGTGCCGTGGTGAGGACTTGTGATTGCTTTGGAATCCAGGATGTACATATCATCGAGAAGGTTAACTCTTACAATGTCAATCCTTATGTGACCAGGGGAGCAGCCCAATGGGTGGATATCCACAAGTACCAGGAGGAGGTGGACAAATCGGCTGTAAACAGCTGTTTTGAGCAGCTAAGGGGGCAAGGGTATAAGGTTTTTGCCACTTCACCACATGGAAATAGCATTCCGTTAAGTGAATTGCAGCCCGATGAAAAAATAGCCTTGGTGTTTGGTAATGAGCATGCAGGTGTCAGTCAGGAAGTGATCGAAAAAAGCGATGGGGTGGTACACATTCCCATGACCGGATTTACGGAGAGTTTTAACATTTCTGTCAGTGCATCAATTTGTTTGTACGATTTGCAGCAGAAAATAATCAAATCCCGACCTGATCTCTATTACCTCTCCGAAGAAGAGAAAATGGAACTTCGGTTCCGCTGGTATAAAAGTGTGGTGAAAAATGCGGACATCCACATCAAGCAGTTTTACCAGGAAAAGTGATGAACCCATACTTTTCATATGAAAAGAGGCTTTTCCATAAATTAACTTTGGAAGTTTAACTCGCGAATAGTTTATTCTTTGTGGTAAAACTTTTCAATCCGTAAGTGAATTTGCATATTTGCATACTTAATGCACCTGTTTGTAAAGGTGTTTTGTTTCATACAATTTAGCAATATTAAATGTCTAACAATTTAATTAACATCACACTTCCCGACGGGACAGTGAAACAATTTGAAAAAGGAACTACCGGCTTACAAATCGCGCTTAGTATCAGTGAGGGATTAGCCCGGAACGTTCTTGCAGCCAAAGTAAACGGAGACGTTTGGGATGCCACACGGTCCATTTCGGAAGATGCCGAGGTGCAACTGTTGACTTGGAATGACAAAGAGGGCAAGTCTACTTTTTGGCATTCATCTGCCCACCTGATGGCTGAAGCTTTGGAAGCTTTGTATCCAGGGGCCAAATTTGGTATAGGCCCGTCCATTGAGACTGGTTTTTATTACGATGTGGATTTTGGTGAAAAGCAGGTCGATGGAAATGAACTGGAAGCCATTGAAAAGAAGATGGTGGAACTTGCCAAGCAGAAAAATGAATACATCCGTAAAGAAATCTCCAAGAAAGATGCCGTAGCTTATTTCGAGGAGAAAGGTGATGAGTATAAGTTGGATCTGATTGATGGCCTTGAGGATGGAAAGATCACCTTTTACGAGCAGGGTAATTTCGTAGACCTCTGTAGGGGACCTCACGTACCCAATACCGGTTTTATCAAAGCGGTAAAACTCACCAATATCGCAGGAGCCTATTGGAGAGGAGATGAGAAAAATAAGATGCTGACCAGGATTTATGGGGTGTCTTTTCCTAAGGCTAAGGAGCTGAAGGAATATTTGGAAATGGTGGAAGAGGCCAAGAAGCGGGACCATAGGAAATTGGGCCGTGAGCTGGAACTTTTTACTTTTTCTGAAAAAGTAGGGATGGGATTGCCATTATGGTTGCCAAAGGGGACACTATTGAGGGAGCGTTTGGTAGGCTTTCTTAAAAAGGCCCAGGACAAGTCCGGTTACCAGCAGGTGGTGACACCGCACATTGGTCACAAGGCCCTGTACGAAACGTCAGGCCACTATGAAAAGTACGGGAAGGATTCCTTTCAGCCGATAGCCACGCCACATGAAGGAGAGGAGTTTCTGTTGAAACCGATGAACTGTCCTCACCATTGTGAAATCTATAAGCATAAGCCAAGGTCTTACAAGGATCTACCTATTCGTTACGCAGAGTTTGGCACGGTCTATCGATACGAACAAAGCGGTGAACTGCATGGATTGACCCGTGTGAGGGGCTTCACTCAGGATGATGCGCATATTTTCTGCCGCCCTGATCAAGTAAAGGAGGAGTTTATCAAAGTGATAGATTTGGTGCTTTACGTGTTCAAGGCGCTCGGATTTGATGACTATACCGCACAGATTTCCCTTAGAGATCCTGAAAACAAGGAGAAATATATCGGAGGGGACGAGGCATGGAACAAAGCAGAAGCAGCCATTGTGGAAGCGGCACAGGAGAAAGGTCTGGTGACCGTTACCGAGTTGGGTGAGGCAGCCTTTTACGGGCCAAAGCTGGACTTTATGGTAAAAGACGCTTTGGGAAGAAGCTGGCAGTTGGGGACCATTCAGGTGGATTATCAACTTCCGGATAGGTTCCAGTTGGAGTACGTAGGCTCAGATAACCAGAAGCACCGTCCGGTGATGATCCACAGGGCACCTTTTGGTTCCTTGGAGAGGTTTGTTGCTGTTTTGATCGAGCATTGCGCCGGTAATTTCCCACTTTGGTTGTCACCAGAGCAGATCAATATTTTGCCGATTTCAGAGAAATTTATAGATTACGCCGAAACCATCCATCAGGTATTGGAGGAGAACGATATTTCTGGATCCATCGATAACAGGGATGAAAAAATCGGTAGGAAAATCAGGGATGCCGAAGTGAAAAAAGTGCCTTTTATGCTTATTGTGGGCGAAAAAGAGCAGGCTGAAGGAAAAGTATCTGTCCGTAAGCATGGAGAAGGAGATATTGGAAGTTTTACCGCCGAGGAATTCGTCGCCTACTTCAAAAATATTATTTCGGAATCTTTGAGTAAATAAAAATAAAAGCTAAAAAAGTTGTGGTATTTTAATAATTAAAAAAATATCCGATATTTGCAGTCAAATTCATTCAATCAACTATAACTATTTTGAGAGGAAGAAAACCGTTTAAGCCGAGACAAGAAGAACCATATAGAGTGAACTCTAAAATCAGGGCTCGAGAAGTGAGAGTAGTAGGGGATTTTGTAGATGGGGGCAATGTGGTCCTTTCTACAGATCAAGCCATCAAAATCGCTCAGGAGCAAGATCTTGATCTCGTAGAAATTTCTCCAAACGCTAATCCACCGGTATGTAAGGTGATTGATTATGCGAAGTTTAAATATGAGCAGAAAAAGAAGCAGAAGGAAATCAAAGCCAATGCTGCTAAGACTGTTCTTAAAGAAATCAGGTTTGGGCCTAATACCGATGAACACGATTTCAGCTTTAAACTAAAACACGCCATGAACTTCCTGAAGGACGGAGCCAAGGTAAAGGCTTACGTTCACTTTGTCGGCAGGTCGATTGTCTTCAAGGAGCGGGGAGAAATGTTGTTGTTGAAATTTGCCCAGGCGTTGGAGGATTACGGTCATGTGGAGCAGCTTCCCAAAATGGAAGGTAAACGAATGAATATGTTCATTGCTCCCAAAACCAGTAAGAAATAATTTCAACTAATAATACAGTGTTATGCCAAAAGTAAAAACTAAATCAAGTGCGAAAAAAAGATTCAAATTGACTGGATCTGGAAAAATCAGAAGGAAGCATGCTTACAAAAGCCACATCCTGACCAAGAAAGCTACCAAGAGAAAGAGAAATCTTACTAAAATGGGAGAAGTTCATGAGTCTGATGTGAACAGAGTAAAAGACATGTTGAGAATCTAATTTTCCAACAAACAAATTAAGGTTATTTATTCACCAGATGCTTGGTACTAAAAGACCAGAAGACGGAAGTCAGATGGCACCAAGAGTCAAAAAATTAATTAATTATGCCAAGATCAGTAAACGCGGTAGCGTCAAGAGCAAGAAGAAAAAAAGTACTTAAAGCTACAAGAGGTTATTTCGGAAGAGGTAGCAATGTATGGACTGTAGCAAAAAACAAATACGAAAAAGGTTTACAATACGCTTACAGAGATAGAAAGGCCAAGAAAAGAGAATTCAGAAGCCTTTGGATCCAGCGTATCAATGCCGGTGCCAGAGAACATGGCATATCTTATTCACAATTCATGGGTCTGCTCAAGAAAGCGGATGTTGAGCTGAACAGAAAAGTTTTGGCTGACCTTGCCATGAATCATCCAGAGGCATTTAAAGCTGTAGTTGAAAAAGTAAAGTAAGGAGCACTAACTTACTTATCTAAAGCCCCTCAATGAGGGGCTTTTTTGTTTGTCAATATTTTTCGTTTTTGCGCCTTGCTATTTCCTTATTTTCGTTATATTGAAGCCAACGCTGTACAAATATTGAAAAACACATAGGCCAAATAGGGGTGGCGTACCCGCAACAGGGAGAAGCCTGTTATGCGCATAATAAAACAGGGAAGGGGCATTCCCCGCCTTTGCCCGTCTTGAGTTCTTTTTCCCTTTTGAGGGCAGAGGCTTGAGCGTAGAAAAACTCAACGTGGATAACCATCCAAGGTCTGTACCTAATGGTAAATCCTTTCTTGGCGAAGGTGTTGTGTGAATGAAATCGATTGATGAGGTCAGTTGTCATTCCTGTATAGGTTTTCCCAGAAGAAGGAGAGAATAAAACGTAAACGGTAAAAAGTTGTTCCATGCGAGAAAAGATAAAAAATAAAGGCAAAATGAAAAAGGCCTCCAAAATGGAAGCCTTAAATGTAGTCGCGATGGCTATCGGGATGAGTTGAACGCGTGTCCGCCGCGGCGGATAAGAATCGGAGCGCCAAATGTTATAGATAGTATGGCAGTATTTGGTTCTTGATCCATTCTCTGCCTTTGCCCGTCTTGAGTTCTTTTTCCCTTTTGAGGGCAGAGGCTTGAGCGTAGAAAAACTCAACGTGGATAACCATCCAAGGTCTGTACCTAATGGTAAATCCCTTCTTGGCGAAGGTGTTGTGT
>NZ_BAAHAP010000068.1:0-30486 GCF_054777495.1 Echinicola sediminis
TGTCCATGAACCGCTAGGGACTGTATTTCAATATTAACCTATCCGTGATGTTGGCTTAACCGGAAAATGAATCATGGTTTTTATTTTTGAGATAAATAAAACGATGAAAAAGAAATCAGTACCGTCAGTCTATCTGTTTTTCTATTTTTTAGCCTTAATTGTAGGAGGGATTGTTTTACTGAATGCACCCAAAGGGGATTACGAACTTTTTATTAATCGGCATCACTTTTTGTTGGCCGATTTGTTTTTTTCTTTGATCACCAACTTAGGGGATGGCTTTATCTTTTTAGCTGTTTTTCCCGTTCTGTTACTTTTCCGCTATGCCCATGCGATACTTTGTGTTTTTACGGCGGCCATTCACATGGTGGTCTGTGTGGTGCTCAAAAGATTGGTGTTTGTCCATGCTCCCAGGCCGGCAGAATTTTTTAAAGGTATTGATCTAGTCCAAGTTGCTGGCGTGCCTTTGCATCATTGGCATTCGTTTCCTTCAGGTCACACTGCAACGGCTTTTGCCATGAGTGCCCTGCTGGCCATGCTGTATCCCAAAAAGCATCGGGTCCAGATGGCCTGTCTGCTTGTAGCGGTATTGGCGGGGGTCAGCAGGGTGTATCTGATGCAGCATTTTATCGGGGACGTTTTGGCCGGATCTATCGTGGGAGTGGGATCAGCATTTTTAGGAAGGTATATTGTCAGGAGCTATTTCAAGGGCAAGGCATTTAAGAGGGGATTGCTTCCGAAAAGAAAGCTGGTTTTGGCAGATATCAAAGCAAGCCACCGTTCCTTTACCACTAGAGAAAAGCATTAAGAAGGGGTTTATCCGGAAATTTATCGGGAGAATGCTGTTTATATTAATGGTTTTTGGCACTTTTGTGGCCTGAAACTGCAGGCATACGTTTTTAATCATTAAAAATCCGGCGATGAAAGAAACTAAGCAACTGAGAGTAGACTTACTCATTATTTTGGGCGTACTTTCATTTTTTAAGGTCCTTTTTACAGCTACCACATCTTTGAGTTTGTTTTCTGAGGAAACACAATATTGGCTGTGGTCTCAGAATCTGGACTGGAATTACTATTCTAAACCCTTGGGGATTGCGGTCTATAATTATATTGTTACCGGGATTTTCGGTAATACGGATGTGGCCGTACGGCTTAGTGCCGTACTTTTCTCCGGAGCTACTGCCTGGGTTGTCTTTGAGTTGGGGCAGAAAATGTTCAAGGAGCCGAAGATCGGTTTTTGGGCTGCACTGATGTTGGTGGTCATGCCCTTTTTTCATTTGGCTTCTTTTTTCCACACCACAGACTCCTCTTTACTGTTTTTTTGGGCCCTGAGTTTTTATTGGTTGTGGATCGCTACAGAAACAAGGAAAACTTCACATTGGGTTTATGCCGGCCTGGCAGGAGCCTTTGGCATGCTTTCTAAAAATACCATGGTGTTGGCAGTTCCCTTGATCTTTCTTTACCTTTTGATGGTGGATGCCAGGCAGTTGAAGCAAAAGGGATTTTATATCTATTGCATGGTTTTTTCGCTTTCCTTTATACCCATTATCATCTGGAATTTCCAAAATGATTTTGTCACTTTTAAGCATGTGGGCACCTTGGGCGGGGTGGAAGGAAAAGGCAAGTCCTTTGATTTTGGGGAATCGGTCAAATACATCTCGGAATATGTTGGGGGGCAGTTGGCGATTATATCTGCTTTTTTTCTGCCGTTTTTGGCAATGGCATTTTACAGGGCCGGCAAATATCGGGAGAGGCAGATGCTGTTCCTTTTGTTGCCTGCAGTTCTGGTATGGGGCCTGTTTTTCCTGATTTCCGTGACCAAGAGAGTAGAAGTGAACTGGCCGGCCTTTGCTTATGTGAATTTGTCACTGGCAATGGCCTATGTTCTGGTTTCAGTGGGTAAGAGCTGGAGAAAGTATGCGGTATATGCTACGGCCATTAGTGGAGTGTTATTACTGCTGATCATGAAGCCCGCTCCATTGGATGCCATTGGATTTAGGCATGTGCTAAGGCCGGACAAGGATCCGTTGGCGCGATTAGCCGGTTATAAAGAAGTTGCCAACAGGGTCGATCAGTTGGTGGATTCGCTGGCATTGGAAAAGCATTTTATTTTTAGTGATAGTTACCATGTGGCCTCTGAAATGGCTTTTTATGTTTCCGGGTTTCCCCAAACGTACACGATCAATCTGGGAAGGAGAAAAAACCAGTTTGATCTTTGGCCGGGACTGGAGCAATTTGAGAACAAGGGCTATGATGGCGTTTTTGTGCAATGGGGCACCGCGGAAAAACCTGAAGTGATCAATGGTTTTGAGGAGCGGGTGTTGAAAGAGACCCATTATAGCACCTATCGTGGGGATACCGTGCGTGTATTCAGTATTGAGGTATATAGGAATTTACAGCATATAGAGGAGGTAAAGACCGATTCTTATTGATCAGGAATCAGTTTCAGGACCACTGTGGTCGGGGATTCAAAGAGGTCCTTTCCCTCAAATACCTTCACAAATCGAATGTCGAGGAGCTCCAGCTCTTTGAGGTGTTTTTTTCGTGTGATGAGATACCCTTTCGCTTTATGGGGATGGGAGGTTTTTTCCAGGTCTTCCAAAGGGCGTTGTAAATAAAAGGAAAAGGCGGGGTTGAATATTTTGAAGTAATACAGGTCCTCCTGTTGCAGGTCAGGGGTGTTTGATGAAACGACCGGGTTCTGACGGTCAATTTTTGGAAAGGCCAACCAAAAGAAAATAAAGGAAATGATCATAAAACCCCCTCCGATGCCAAAGAGGAGCCTTTGCAGTTGGTTTTTGTAATAGGACAAAGCAATCCAGGGAAGTATTGAAAAGGCAGCCATAAAGAGCCAAAGAAGGCTTTTGGGAACTTCAAGGTCTGGGTCGGCGGACAAGCCGTAATAAATACCAAAGGGCAAGGCAATGATCAGGATCGCATACAGGATGGCCGGTACCAACAGGTTTTTTTTCTGTTCTTTTCTGATAAGCTGGTAAAGGTAGTTGCCGATCAAAATGGCCAGGAAAGGATAGGAGGGCACCGTATAGTTGGGGAGTTTGGTTCCCGAGAGCATGAAAAACACTATAATGGTACCGCTACAGATCAGGGCAAAGGTGGTGGGGCGGTTGGTCCGGAACTTTATAGTGTGGACAATACTCTGCGGCAAGAAAAAGGTAAAAGGGAGCATGCCTGCAGCAATAAAGAGCAGGGTAAGCCAAAAGCCACCTCCGTGGCCTTCCATGGGAGAAGAAAATCTTCCTAAGTTGTGTTTGAAAAAGAACTCTTCCAGCCAAAGGCCATTGGTCTCCAAAGCTACCGCAATATACCAAGGCAAGGTGATAAGCAGGAATAACAAGAGGCCAAGAGGATTGAAGATCCTTAACAAGCGCTGTCCGTTCAAGAGGCGCGTAGCCAGTGCAAAGAGTAGCAAAGAAATAAAAGGTAAGACAATTCCTACAGGACCTTTGCTCATGACCGCAAGGCCCAAGCAGGCATAAGTGATGAGCATGTGCTGGCTGGTACGGAATCCGGATTTAGCCCATTCATAAAAGGAAAGCATTCCCGCTGTCATGGAAAAGATAAGAAAGGGATCGGGAACCGCCATATGGAACTGGATATACCAGTGAAGGGAGGCCGTCAGGATCAAAAGGCTGAGAATGCCGGTTTGGTAACCGAGGTTTTTTCGGGCAAAACGGTAGGTGATATAGGTGGTCAAAAAGCCAAAAAGTGCCGGGAAGAACCGTGCTGCAAATTCAGTGATGCCAAAGGTTTGGTAAGCAAGGATAAAGAAATAGTAGTGCAGGGGAGGTTTGTCAAAACGGTATTCACCATTGAAAGTAGGGACTATCCATTCCTCGTTTTGCCACATTTCTATGGCGGCAGTTGCGTTTTTGGCCTCATCTAAGGCATAAATGCTCAATCCGGATAGATTGGAATAATGCAGTGCCAGTGATAGCAGCAGTAAAAGTGGCCCCTTGAAATCTATTTTCTGCAAGCTTTCTATCATAGTCTAAAATTAATCAGGCCGGGCAAAGCGGATGTAAAGTGGGATTTAAGAAATGGTTAGGTTTTGTTTAAGGGGCTTGGTGTGGGGCCAAAAAAGGCTTAATTTTGGCAAAATTTTATACGGTATGTCTGAATTACAGCTCTCGCTTGTAGTAACTGTCTATAACGAAGAAGAGAATATTGAACCCCTATTATCCACCATTTTTACTTCCCTAGAGGGAATTTCCTATGAACTGATATTGGTCGACGACGGTTCGACCGACAGGACAGTGGAAATGGCAAAAAAACATGCTAATGAGCGGACCAAGGTGCTGATTTTTAACAAAAACTATGGGCAGACCACGGCACTTGCAGGGGGGATCGATCACGCGAAAGGAGAATATATCGTCACTATGGACGGGGACCTCCAAAACGATCCTTCGGACATACCGATGATGCTAAAAAAGGCCATCGACGAAGATTGGGATGTGGTAGCGGGAGTACGGGCCAATAGACAAGATGGCTTTGTCCTCAGAAAGTTGCCCAGCAAGTTTGCCAACTGGATGATCCGAAATACCACAAAGGTATACCTGAAAGATTACGGGTGCAGTTTGCGTGTGTACAAGGCGAATATTGCCCAAAACATGGGGCTTTATGGCGAACTCCACCGTTTTATCCCGGTTTTGGCCAAACAGGAAGGGGCCAGAATGACGGAGGTCAACGTGAAACACCACCCTAGGATTCACGGGGTCTCTAAATACGGACTGAACAGGACGTTTAAGGTATTGGCAGACCTGATATTGATGCTGTTTTTCCAAAAATACCTTCAGCGTCCCATCCATTTGTTCGGCTCTATCGGATTGTTGTCCTTCTTTTTAGGGGTCTTGATCAATATTTACCTGTTGGTGCTCAAGGTTGCCGGTGAGGATATCTGGGGCAGGCCAATCTTACTGGTTGGGCTGATACTGATTTTGGGAGGTCTGCAGCTGATTACAACGGGGATTGTGGCGGAGATCATCGTCAGAACTTATTTTGAGTCCCAGGACAAAAAGACCTATTCGGTAAAAGAAGTTTTCCGGGGTGAGCAGTAAAACGCTAAAGCTGGTCTTAAAGATCCTCTTGACAGGGGCTGCGATTTACCTGGTGTTCAGGAAGATCGATGCGGAAGCCACCTGGCAAGTGATCAAAAAAGCCAATGGGTTCTATCTATTGGTGGCCGCTTTGTTTTTTGTCTTATCCAAAGTGATCTCTTCCTACCGTCTCAACTGTTACTTTCGGAACCTGGAAGTAAGGCTGACGGAAAAACAAAACCTTAAGCTGTATTGGATAGGGATGTTTTATAACCTGTTTTTGCCTGGAGGCATAGGTGGGGACGGTTATAAAGTCTACCTGCTGAACAGGCATTTTAAGGCTAAGGTGAAAAAGCTGCTGGCAGCGGTGCTGCTGGACAGGGTAAATGGTCTTTTTGCGCTGGTATGGTTGCTGCTGGGACTGTGGTTTTTTGTGGAGGTGGATTGGCCCTATTTGGCGGGTATTGATCTGGATATTCTGGCAGTGATGGGATTAGTGCTCCTACCATTTGCCCTAGTATTTATCGTAAAATGGTGGTTTAGCTCCTTTCGCTCCTCTATTTTGATCACCAGTAGCTATTCTTTGTTGGTGCAATCTTCCCAGTTGGTCTGTGCTTATTTTATCCTAAAGGCCTTGGGTGTCGAGGAACAGCTTGTGGCGTACCAATTTGTCTTTTTGCTTTCCTCGATTGTTGCCGTATTGCCTTTGACCATAGGAGGGGTAGGGGCCAGGGAACTGGTGTTTATTTTTAGTCATGAATATATGGGTATAGATCAAACCACAGCCGTTGCATTCAGCTTGCTTTTCTTTTTGATCACTGCGTTGGTTTCCCTGTTTGGTGTGGCGGTGAAGATGGAATTTAGAGAAGGTGATAATAAGGATCAGACCAGAAAATTAACGAGGATAAACTGATAAGCAAGCCCTATAATGATACCGCCAATAATGATCAATGGGGAAGGGATTTTGGTGAGCAGCAATAAAAGATAGGTGCCGATGATGGCGGTGATATTAAAGACGTTGGCCGGCATGGGTTCAAAGAGCAGGTAGGCTGCCGCAATCAACATACCACAGCTGACGGCATTGATGCCTTCCAATGCGGCCCTTACAGGCCGGTATTTTTTTAGCTCATCCCAAAACCGGATAACAAAGAATATTAGGAAAGTTCCGGGGAGGAAAATCCCAGCAGCGGCAATAAGTCCCCCGGTGAGGAAGCCCCCGATTCCCATTTCCCGCATGGACAAGGCCCCTATATAGGAACTGATGCTGAATGTAGGGCCAGGTACCCCTTGGGAAATAGCGTATCCGGTCAGGAATTCTTCAGAAGTGAGGTAACCTTTGAATTCCACAAACTCGGTATACAAGTAAGGTACCAGCACTTGTCCTCCTCCAAAGATCAGGCTGCCGTTACGGTAAAAGTTCTCGAAGAGCCTGATGGGCAAAAATCGGGTAAAATGTCCCAAAGTGGCCGCAGCGATCAATACACCCGCCCACAGCAGGAAGTTGGACCACTCTATATCAAGTCCCGATTTTTCTTCTATTTTAGGTTGTTTACGGAATTTTAGGGAAGTGATGATCCCACCCGCCACCAGCATGCCGGGGAAAATATAGGGTGAATTATAAAAGAAGGCGATAAAGGCTGAAAGCATCATCAGCACCATGGCTTCGGTGGTTTTGACCATCTTGCCAATGGTTTTCTGGGCGGCGTAGATGATAAAACCGATGGCCATGGGTTGGATAAACTTGGCAAAGTTAAGGGCACCGGAAGTTTGGGTCTGGAGAAAATCCACCAATATGGCGGCTCCGGTCATGATGATGGTAGCGGGAAGTATCCAGACAATCAGTGAAAGGTAGGCCAGGTTGGGGCCTCCGACGCGGTAGCCAATGGCAGAGATCGTTTGGGTGGAGGTGGGCCCTGGCAATACCTGACAGAGGGCATGCAGTTCCCACAGTTCCTCTTCGGAGATATATCTGCGCTTACGGACCATGATGTCCAGCACCATTGCCAAAAATGCCTGGGGGCCACCAAAGGCGGTGACCGAAAGTGTGATGACATCCTTGAGATAAAGGTAATATTTTACTTTGCGGATCGTCACAACACTTATTTGCGCAGTCCCAGTTCACGAAGTCTCTCCTCCAAAAACTCACCGGCTGTGGCATCCTCAAAAACTTTGGGGTTTTCCGTATCGACACAGCAATCCAAGCAGGTCAGGTCCATTTCGGATCTTGGGTGCATGAAGAATGGAATGGAATAGCGGCTGGTGTTCATCTTTTCACGGGGAGGATTGACCACCCGGTGGATAGTGGATTTAAGTTTTTTGTTGGTGAGTCTTTCTAACATATCACCCACATTGACGACAAGCTGCTCAGGAAGTGCGGTAATGGGAATCCATTTTCCATCTTTGCGGAGTACCTGAAGGCCATCGGCACTGGCGCCCATCAGCAAGGTAATCAGGTTGATGTCCCCGTGTTCGGCCGCGCGGACTGCATCTGCGGGTACTTCCTCCGGGTTTTCTATAGGGAAATAGTGGATTGGCCGCAGGATGGAATTGCCATGGAGGACCTTGTCTTCAAAGTAGTCTTCAGGCAGCTCCAAGTGCAGGGCAATGGCCCTGAGTAGGGCTTTTCCGGCATTTTCTATGGTGCTGAATACGTCTAGGGCCACTTCTTTGAATGCGGGAACTTCTTCGGGCCAGACATTGGGAGGGTAGAGGGCTTTTATGGGATCATCCTCCTGAATGTGGGCAAGATCCTGACCCACATGGTAAAATTCCTTGAGGTCTCCCGTATTCCTTCCTTTTGCGTGCTCTTTGCCCTTACCCGTATAGCCTCGCTGATATCCTATTTCCGGTTGTTCGTACTTAGCTTTGGTCTCATCGGGCAGGGCAAAAAAGTCTTGAATACTGGTATAAAGTTTGTCCTGTAATGTTTGTGTCAGTCCATGATTTTTGATGGCGACAAAACCAATATTCTGATAGGCCTCTCCCAATTTGCGAACAAACTCAGCCTTTTGGCTAGCGTTACCATTGGTGAAATCTGCCAGATCAAGCGAAGGGATTTCGTTATATAGGATATCACTCATGACGTCTTTAATTTATGCCGCAAGGTAAAAATTTTATACCAAAATTAAATATCTTTAGCACCAGCCAAGTTCACGAAAATGAAGAATTTTAAAGCCATTGGAAACATTGTTTTGATCCTTTTCGCCTTTGTTTCCTGTAATAGCAAAAACGATAAAGCAGCAGACAATGGAAGTATCCAGGAGGAAATGAATGAAGAAACTCCGAGGCAGGTGAAGTTTCGGTATGAAATGGAGAGCGCTGCCTATCCCGATGCGATGCTGGAACTCTATAGTCCCTTGGAGGACCAGACGTTTGAAGAAGGAAAAGTGGCTTTTGAGTTCAATGTCAAAAATTATCCCTTTGACCAAGGTAATAGTGGCAGTTCTCTGAAAATGATCATCAATGGGAATGACCCTGTAGACTGCGAGCGGCCCGCCTTCAATAAAGAATTTCAAACAGGGGCTTATAAGGTGCTGGCCTATTTGGTGGATAAAAAGGGCATCGCCTTGAAAGCTTATGGCAACTATGTGGACAGAGGTTTTGCGGTCGGAAATTCATCCCCTTTCCCGGAGACAGCAGCACCTATCATCGGCATAAATATGCCTCACAATGGTCAAGAGTATGCCGAAGATGAAACCATCACCATTGACTTTATAATGGTGGGCGGCGATCTGGAAGAAGACAAATTAAAGGTCAAAGTTACTGTCGGCCAAGAAGAGTACCTGATAGAAAGGCTGGGCTTGATAAAGATGACCGGTCTCTCAGCGGGTGAACACGAAGTAACGGTGGCATTGGTGGATAATGAAGGTAAAGAGCTGCCGGGGATTTTCACCAAAAGTATCAAGAGGATTAAGGTGAAGCCGGTTTGATTTAAGATGATGGATGTCGAATCCTTTGCTGTCTGATTGTTGGGTTGGGCGGGTCTAAGCGCTTAACCAAACAGTAAAAACTACCATCAAACTTTACATTAGCCCTCTCAGCACTCCCAAGGACTTTATTTCGACAAAAGTTTCAAGATGGATCCTGTAAAATGCCAGGAGGTCATCCAAAAGTTTTTTTCTGATAGCAGCGGGAATCTTAGTCCTCGCATCAAAAGGTTGCTGAAGTAGAAGGGTAAAATGTCTTTTTTCCTCTAAGGCATAGTTACTGTCATTGACATCAGGATGGACCTGCTCGAAAAACTCCGAGGCAGTTTCCGGAGAAAAGCCCAGGAATTTGGAGGCTTCCAAAAGAAAGGTAAGCGGGTAAGTGCCCAAATTGACCCCCTCTTGATCCAGATAGGTGACTGCATTATAGATATAATCGTATAAAAATTCATTTTGATAGTTATCATAAATGGCCTTGCCCAGCACCTCTCCGACAAACATGGCCACTCCGGACCGGAAATAATCAAAGGGAATACGGTGAAAGGGATAAGCCAGCTTTACTTCGGAGATTCGGTTCAAAGAGGCATTTTCTTTATCGTAAACCACGAGATCCAGCAAGGTCAGAGGCTGATAAAAGGCCATTTTTGACCTGGATTTTGCACTTCTTACCCCGTTGACGATATAGCTTTTCATACCAAGGTCACGGGTGAAGATCTTTACAATGATGGATGTTTCCCGGTACTTTATATAGTGAATGACGATGCCTTGGGTTTTCTTTATCATTTTTACTTTTTGTCCTCGTAGAAACATTTGCGGCAACGTGCCTCATAACTGTCTTTTTCTCCAAGGACCACTTTTTGTTTTGCATCGGATAACCTAAAGCTGTAAGATGCCAAATTCCCGCATTTCATGCAGATGGCATGGACCTTGGTGACGAACTCGGCCATGGCCATTAACTGAGGCATGGGATCAAACGGCTGCCCTTCGAAGTCCATGTCCAGCCCCGCCAGTATTACCCTTTTTCCCGATTTTGCCAAGTTGTTGACCACATGGATGATTTGCTGATCGAAGAACTGCACCTCATCTATGCCGATCACCTCACAATCCCCTGAAAACAATACAATATCATCCGCAAACTGCACAGGAGTGGAGCGGATCTGGCTTTCGTTATGGGAGACCACATCCCGCTCATGGTACCTGGTGTCTACGGCCGGCTTGAAGATTTCCACCTTTTGCTTGGCTATCAGGGCACGGTTAAGCCTGCGGATAAGCTCTTCGGTCTTACCGGAAAACATGGAGCCACAAATCACTTCGATATGCCCTCTCTTTTCATGGGTTGGTTTGTTGCCTATGGAAGGTTCTATAAACATGTTTTTTTGTTTATTCGCTGTAGTCTATATGCGGGAGCTTATAAGGTTCGGCTACTTTTATAGAGATGCTTCCTTGTTCTAATCTGGCCTGGCAGGTCAGTCGCTGGTTTTCCTTAAGTTTGCCGGACTTTCTGAAGACTTTTTCCCTGTCGGTCAATTCCGATAGATTCTCCATCCCCTCCTTGATGATCATCATGCAAGTGGTGCACCTTCCTTTTTTTCCGCAAGCATGCATCCAATCTACACAATTGTCATGGATTATTTCAATAACTTTGTGATCCGGGGCTTTTGTATAAATCTCCTTGTGGTAAAGGTTTTCAATTACTATTTTAGGCATCGATCTACTACTTCATATCAGAAATCTCAATTCAAATGGACTATAAAATTAACCTCAATTATTTAGAAAACTATGCACAGGCCTTTACTCAGAAGGTTTGTTCGGAATATTTCGGCACAAAAAAATACATGTCGGGCCAGGAAATCATCCAACTGACGACCAGCTCGCAGGTTAATTTTATGATTATCAAGTCCCTTTTCGAAAAATGGAACGATGAACTTGAAAAACTCAAAGCCAATCCTTTTTTCGACTATAGGGACATTGCGGTTGCCGAAGCCATGAAGGAATTTATGAACGTTCTTTCCCGTGCGATCAAAATCGAGCGTAAGCATTTTGAGCCTCTTCTGGAAGTAGCGGTGATCGATGCGATCATTTTGGCCATAGATCCTCTGGTGTATTTTTATGGAGAAATCGAAAAGGCCAAAGGTGAAAGCCCTTCTGTTCATTTGAAAGCATCAAAAAAATACATCAAATGGCATGACAAACTATTGGGGGCGCTAATAGAAAAAGGCGGACAGGGAGATATGGCGGCGTATAAGGAAGCGTTGAATAAAGTTTATGCATCTTTTCAGGCTGACCTGAGCCCAGCCAAAGAATTACTGACAGGAGCAAACCAGGTTTTGCCCATTGATTGGAATGAACTGATTTTATCTTCTGCGGAGGAGCCCGCCAAAGAGGAAGTGGAAGCGGAGCAGTTCAAGCAGGAAGAAAAAGAAACCCCGGCCATGCAGGCGGAGTCTTCCACCGAACAAGTGCCTCTGAGTTTTGAGGAGAAAAAAACTTCCAATCCAGGATGGAGCATTGATCCGGCCTTGGCCTGGGCTAGGTTTGAATCTGAACAAAGTGGCCTCTTGAAAGGCCCTATAGATAGTTTGGAAGACGGAGTGGCCATCAACCAGCGGTTTATGTTTACCAAAAAACTGTTTGAGGGCAACCCCGACCTGATGACCCATGCCTTCAAGTCGATCGACCAATGTGATAGCTTTGTGGAGGCGATCGAACTGATTAACAGCCGCTATGTAACTGAATTGAACTGGGATAAGGAATCCGAAGAGGTAAACGAGTTTTTACACTTGATTTACCGAAAATTTGACGAAAAATAAGTCCCCCTAACTTACCGGATAACCTTGTAAACAAATTTTAAACTAACTCCAGCTTGGGCAGTGGTCCTTATGGGAATGTTTTGTCCAAAGCAAAGGAGGAACTTGAAAATCAATGAGAAAAACGTGGTTATCCGTGTTGCTATGCCTGCAAATAGGCATTTTCAGCATCCAAAGTGCAGCTAAATCATTAAAAGAACCTTCCCCGGACAAGCCCAATTGTGTTCTGATCGTGGCCGACGATTTGGGGTATGGGGATTTAAGTTTTACCGGAAGTCAGCAGATCCATACTCCGAATATAGATGCGCTTGCCGCTTCGGGAATGTATTTTCCGGAAGGGTATGTTTCCTCTGCGGTTTGCAGCCCCTCCAGGGCAGGCCTCTTGACCGGCAGAAATCAGGTCTCCTTCGGTTATGACAACAATCTCGGCGGAGTACAGCCCGGCTTTGATCCCGCATACCACGGTTTGCCAGTGGATGTGCAGACGGTAGCTGATTATTTGGGAGACTTAGGTTACGTAAATGGGATTGTAGGCAAATGGCATTTAGGCTATGAAGAGCAGTTTTATCCGCTCAACAGGGGATTTGATGAGTTTTGGGGATACCGTGGAGGTGGACATGACTACTTTCTCGCCGAGGAAAAAGGGCAGGGGTACAAAGCACCCATAGAGTGCAACTACAAAACACCCCAGCCAATCACCTATATTACCGATGATAAGGGCGATGAATGCGTCGATTTTATCCGCAGGCATGCCGATCAGCCCTTTTTTCTATATGCATCCTTCAATGCGCCCCATACCCCTATGCAGGCGACCAAAGAAGATTTAGCGCTGTATGCACATATCCAGGACGAAAAGAGAAGGACCTATGCGGCAATGGTCCATCGCCTTGATATCAATGTGGGCAGGATTGTAGATGCAGTGGAGCAGGCCGGATTAAGTGAGAATACCGTATTTGTATTTATCAGTGATAATGGTGGCCCTGCAGCTACCAATGCTTCGGTCAATGCGCCTTTCAATGGTAAAAAAGGCACCCTTTTGGAAGGGGGAATCCGTGTGCCATTTATTATTAAGTGGGCGGGCCAATTGCCTGCAGGAGCGGTTTACGAGCATCCTGTTTCTTCTTTGGACCTGACGCCTACCTTTATATCCCTGGCTGGCGGGGCGCTCAAAGAAGAATACCAGTTTGATGGAGTGGATCTGATGCCTTTTCTGAAGAAAAAGGAATTAGGTGCTCCGCATGAAGAAATCAAATGGCGTTTTACCGTAAGTGGGGCGATCCGCGAGGGAAAGTGGAAGCTGGTAAGGTTGCCTGATCGCTTGCCCATGCTTTTCGACTTGGAGAACGATATTTCTGAACAGCATGATGTGGCCATGGAGCACCTTAGCATTACCCAAGGCTTGCTGAAGAAGCTCGGGCAGTGGGATGTAGAGCAGCCCCATCCCCTGTTTTTGGAAGCACCGATGTGGCGGGCAATTCAAGTGGAGCAATACGACAAATCGTATCAGTTGGAACAACCGGAATAATTTATTAATCCATCCTTCCCAACAGCTGTATCCGGTGGGAGTCGAGCTTAATAAAGATAAACAGCAAAATGGTAAATGACCATAATGAAGAGCCTCCATAGCTGAAGAACGGGAGCGGAATCCCCACTACCGGAAAAAGGCCGATGGTCATGGAGATATTGATCATAAAGTGAAAGAGCAAGATGGAAATCACGCTATAACCGTATACCCTGGAGAAGCGTGTTTTCTGTCTTTCTGCCAAAAAGACCAGCCGTATAAGTAAAGCGACAAAAAGAAAAACGACGACCAAACTGCCTATCCATCCAAACTCCTCTCCCAAGGTACAAAAGATGAAGTCGGTATGTTGCTCGGGAACAAAGTCAAATTTGGTTTGCGTACCTTCAAGGTAGCCTTTTCCCCAAAATCCACCCGATCCAATGGCAATCTTGGATTGGGTAACATTCCAGCCCACTCCCAAGGGATCGAGATCGGGATTGAAAAGTACCATGATACGGTTTTGTTGGTGCTCGGGCAATTTGGAAACTACCAGGTCCAAACTGTAGCTGTAGGCAATGATGGCTGTGCCTATCAGGCAAAGCGTTACTACCCTCTGCCAGGTTTTTTTGCCGGTAAGAATAAGTAACAGGGTCAAGGCAGCGACAGCCCCGGCTATATAAAGGTTGTCCTCTACTGCCAAGGAAAGAAGGGAGATTGCGATAAATACCAAGGCAAGGATATAATATTTTTGGGGCATCCCTTCCCTGTAAAGCATAATAAAAAAGGCACTGTAAACCATGGCTGTTCCGGTGTCCGGCTGCATCATGATCAAGGAAACCGGAAGCATGATGATCAAAATAGCCTGCAATTGGTATTTTGGCTGGGTAAGGTCAAAAGAAGGCCTTTCTATAAACTTGGCCAGGGCCAAGGCGGTGGCAAATTTAGCAAATTCTCCAGGCTGCAGACTGAAGGGGCCCAGCTCAAACCAGGCCCTTTGCCCATTGATTTCCTTGCCTATAAAGGGGGTGAGAAGGAGGATAAGCAGGAAAAAACCGTATAAAATCAAACTGAGGTTATCAAAGAGCCGATAGTCAGCTACCATGATCAGGGTTATCAGCAGGACGGCTGTTCCGATCCAGACCAACTGTTTACCCGAATTGATGCTGAAATCAAAAATGCTCTTTGCTGCTTGTTCATCGTAGACGGCCGCATAGATATTGAACCAGCCAATCAGTACAAGCAAACCATAGATCAGTATGGTCAGCCAGTCAATTTTGTTGATATATAAGTCGTCTTGTCTCACCTTAGTCTCCAAAGTCACCGACCAGCACGTACTCTTGGAGTGCCGGCCTTTCTATATGTCCTCTCAAATATTTTTCGATCATCAGGCTGGCCGTACTGGCAGCCGCCCGGCCTCCCCAGCCGGCGTTTTCCACGTATACGGCGATAGCTATCTGAGGATCGCTCTTAGGGGCAAAAGCCACAAAGACGGAATGGTCCTCTCCATGGGGGTTTTGCGCTGTTCCAGTTTTTCCTGCTATCTGGATGTCCTTGATGATGGCCCTCATGGCTGTGCCGTACAGTGCCTCGGCCATGGCGTCCTGTACCATGTCAAAATGGTGGGCAGCAACACCCACATCATGTTTTATCTTATATTCTTCAGGAATATTTTCCGGGTCTCCATCGATGGATTTAATCAAGTGCGGGGTATAATAATACCCTTTGTTGGCAAAAATGGCGGCAAGGTTGGCCATCTGCAGGGGAGTGACCAGCATTTCTCCCTGCCCGATGGATAGGGAGTAGATGGTGGAATACTTCCACCTGCCTTTACCGTATATTTTGTCGTAGAGATTGCTGGAAGGCACGCTGCCTCCTTTTTCACTTCCCACGTCGATACCGAGATCCTGCCCCAGTCCAAACTTCATGACCGATTCACGCCACTTGTCAAGTCCGATTTGCGTATCCACAAAGGTATTGCTGGACAAGTTTTGGTTGATCATCATCCGGAAAGCCTGGTGGTAGTAGGGATTACAGGAGTTTCTGATGGCCCCAAAGAGGTTGACCGGGCTGGGGTGGTTATGGCAGGCCACAAGAGATTTGTTGCAGGCAAAGGTGGTGTTTGGGTTGATCACACCCCATTCCAGGCCGATCAGGGACTGGACGATTTTGAAGATTGAACCCGGAGGGTACATTGCCATGACTGGCCTGTTAAACAAAGGCCTGGTGGAATCATTTAAGAGCTTGGAGTAATTTTTACCGTAGGCTGCCCCCGCCAAGAGGTTGGGGTTATAAACCGGTGCGGAGATCATGGAAAGGATTTCACCGGTTTTGGGCTGGATGGCCACTACCGATCCCTTTTTGCCCTTCATCAGTTTTTCCCCGTATATCTGAAGCTCTACATCGATGGTGGACTGCAGGTTTTTTCCGGGGATAGAAGCGGTATCCAATTGACCGTTTTTAAAGGATCCTTTGTCCACCCCTCTCACATTGACCATCTTGTATTTGGCACCTTTTTTTCCCCTGAGTGCTCTCTCATAATAAGATTCTATGCCCGAGTGCCCAATATAGTCCCCTTGGGAATAATAGCGGGCAGTATCCCTTTCCAGTTGTCTGGGGCTTATTTCCGCTATATAGCCCAAAGCACTGGAAGCTACCGAGTCCGGATAGGCCCTGACTGATCGGGTCATGACAAAAAGGCCTGGATAATCGATCAGGTAATCTTGGATTCTGGCAAATTCGGTATTGGAAATCTGTTTGATGAGCGCAGAAGGCTTCACCCAGGAGTATTTTTTTGCCGCATTGTACTTTTCCTTCAGCTTTTCCTTTTCGATTTGGAACAGTTCGCAGAATTTTGCGGTGTCCTTAACGCTGAACTCTTTGGGAACCACCATCAGGTCAAAAACGGGATTGTTATAAACCAGCAGCTTGCCGTTTCTGTCATAAACCAAGCCCCTGTAGGGATAATCAACTATTCGCTGGACCGCATTCCTTTCTGCGCGGCGCAAAAAGCTGTCATCCACTACTTGGATCATGAATAGCTTGCTCAACAAAATCACCCCGATGATGATAATGACCCCGATAATGACGTTGTGTCTGCCTTCGTTCATTTAAATTCCCCTCCTTTTCTTATAAAACAACACCTGAACTATAACACCAAGGACAAATGTAAACACCAAGCTGCTTAGTGTCTCATATATCATTGGAATATACAAGTAAGAACCAACATTGTCAATAAAGAAAAAGGTAAGATGATGGGCCAAAATCAGGGGCAAACTGTAAGTAAGGAACCAGACCATTCCCATATTCAGCAAATTGGGAGGGGTATTGGGGTCATAACCGCCTGTAGGAGTGATCAGGCGGATCCAGGGTCTTCTGAGAAAAGCCAGCATCACGGCGCTGGCCGTATGCATGCCCAAGCTGTCATAAAAGATGTCTATACCGAAGCCCAAGATAAAAGCCAAAAGCATCATGGGGATGGTTTTGATTTCTATAGGTAGGAGCAAGAGGTAGATTACATAAAGAAAACAAAAGGCCACCCCAAAAAGCACTAAGTTTTTCAACACCAAAATCTGGATCAAAAAGAACAATATAAGCCCTACAATGGAAGATATGATGGTTTTACTAGTCATTGGTGGTTTTGGTGATTTCCTGAAGCGAGTCCAGTTCTGCTTCCATATGGTTTTCCACTAGATAAACATAGGTGAGGGTGCTGAAGTTCGCTGCCAACTTAATGGTAATGTCCAGGTAGTTGGTTTCAGTACCACTGCTGATTTTGTCGATGGTCCCTATCAACAATCCTTCGGGAAAGATCGCGTTATAGCCCGAGGTGATGACCGTGTCTCCCTCGCTGACCGTAACATGTCTGGGGACATACCTCAATTTGGCTTTTTGGGAGCTCAGCCCATCCCATTGGGTGGATCCGATGACATCGGTGGATTTGATTTTTGAAGAAACCAATAAATCCGTGTGCAGTAGCGATATGACCGAGGCGAAGTTTTTGGATACCCCCTTTACACGGCCCACAATTCCATGATCGTTGAAGACTCCCATTCCTTCCTTGATCCCGTCCAAAGCTCCCCTGTTGAGGGTAATGTGGTTGGTCCGGAGGTTGATGGAGTTGTTTATGACCTTGGCGGATTTAAACTCATAGGTTTTTTCCACGGCACTATCAGCCTCGAAGGTGACACTGTCCTGCTGCTCCATCAGGGAGGGGGTCAGTTGTGTCATTAATTGGGCGTTTTTTTCTGCCAAGGCCTGATTGGTGCTCCCTAAAGTGAAATAGGTGGTTACCCCATCCTTGGCATTGAGGAACTTGCCGATGAAATTATTGGAACTGTTAAAGAAAACGGCTCCTTGCGGTGAATTGTAGGAAACAATCAGCCAAATGGCAACTGTTTCCAGTGAAATGAACAGCAAGAAGGCCCGTATACTATATAGGAATAATAATATGCGTTGCATTCAATCATCAGGTCATCAGCACGGTTCTGAAACTATTTATATTTTTCAGGGCAGTACCTGTTCCTCTCACTACAGCTCGCAAAGGATCTTCGGCGATGTGGATAGGGAGTTTGGTCTTTTGGTGCAAACGCTTGTCCAAGCCTTTCAGAAGGGCCCCCCCACCGGTAAGGTGAATGCCATTATCATAAATATCAGCAGACAATTCGGGAGGAGCGATCTCCAAGGCCTTCAGTACTGCTTCTTCTATTTTGGAAACAGACTTGTCCAGGGCAAAGGCGATTTCTGAATAAGATACCTTGATCACCTTAGGAATCCCTGTCATCAGGTCCCTTCCTCGGATTTCATAATCCTCAGGGGCATCGTCCAATTCGGTCAAAGCAGAACCAATGGCAATCTTGACTTTTTCAGCCGACCTTTCGCCGATAAGCAGGTTATGCTGCCTTCTCATATAATCCAAAATGTCCTTGGTGAAGGTGTCACCCGCTACACGGATAGATTGGTCAGCAACGATTCCTGAAAGAGCAATAAGTGCGATCTCTGTGGTTCCCCCTCCAATATCCACGATCATAGAACCCATGGGTTTTTCGATGTCGATGCCGATACCGATGGCGGCGGCAATCGGTTCATAGACCATGTATACTTCTTTGGCGCCGGCGTGTTCTGCGGAGTCCCTTACGGCCCTTTTTTCCACTTCCGTAATGCCCGAAGGAATACAGATCACCATGCGGTGGGATTGTGGGAACATGCCCTTTTTATGACCTGGGATCATTTTGATCAGACCCCTGATCATCTGTTCGGCAGCGTAGAAGTCAGCGATCACACCGTCTTTAAGGGGACGGATGGTTTTGATGTTTTCATGCGTTTTTTCATGCATGTTCATCGCTTCGCGGCCCACGGCCAAGATCCTGTTGCTGGTCTTGTCAATGGCAATGATCGAAGGTTCGTCCACTACGATCTTTTCTTTATGTATAATGAGGGTATTGGCGGTACCTAAATCTATAGCTATATCACTTGAGAAAAAGTCGAATAATCCCATTCTGGTATTTTGCTTAGTAAATTACGTTTGAGTTGATCGTTTAAAGTTAGCATTAACAATGCTTAAATAAAACGAGGGACAACAAAATTATTACCTTAATTTGGATTTATAATAGCAGCAGTAATTTTTTTTTAAACCTCTTACTCCTAGTGGAAAATCCCGCTTTGGTGAAATCACATGTTGTAGGTTGAAATGCGCTTTTTTAAGGTGTTTTTTATTGCTTGAACCAAGTTGGATTACACAACTCAAAAATTAGACCAATAGCGTTTTGTAAGATGATTTACCATTGGGGAGAAACGTGGACGCTTGGGGTTAGGCCTGATGAAAACTGACAGCTGAGCTGTTTACGTTTCCTGAGCTGTCCGGGATTTACATCGGAGCTGTTCGGGATTTGCAACGGACCTGTTCGGGATTTGTAATCCCGAACCCTGAAGATCTGGATTTGGAATCCGGCTAAAGGAGGATTACAAATCCTCATTATCTGCCTTCGGGATTGCAAATCCCGAGGAGCAAGAACTTCGAATTAGTTGAATTTATTTGTTTTGAATAAAAAACACGGAGCAGAAGCAAATAGATTGTCTGCTCGGCCCCAGCTGTTTACGTTTCCGGAGCTGTGCGGGATTTACATCGGAGCTGTTTGGGATTTGCAATCCCGAACCCTGAAGATCTGGATTTGTAATCCGGCTAAAGGAGGATTACAAATCCTTATTATCTCTCCTCGGGATTGCAAATTCCGAGGAGCAAAGAAATCCCGAGGAGAAAGACTGAAGCCCTTAGCTATCAAGGGTAAAAGTAGAATTATTAGAGGGGAGTCAGTAGGATTGGGGACTTTCTTATTCCATAAAAATCGCCACAGCTACTGAGTAGGTATTCTTCTTCTTTTTCCACAATTCCAGCTTTTACAGGGTTTTGATGGATGTAGTTTATTTTTGAGTTTAAGAACTTTTCTGAAGTGATTTCTTCTCCATGATAACCTTCTTCCCAAAACCATATACCTTCATCCTTTTTCTACTTTCGTGCTGATTTTCTTCGATTGCCTTGACAATGCTTTTTGCTGTGTATTTTTTCAAGTCCCTGATGATATCGCTTAAAGGAAGTTTGGGACTTTGCATAATGAAATGACAATGGTTTGACATGATTACATATGCATATACTAGAAGGCCTTTTTGCTTTTGGCAGTATTGAATGCTTTCCAGTAATTTGTCGGAATAGGCTTTTCGCGTAAAAACGTCTACCCATTGATGGACTGTGAAAGTTAAAAAATAAGCCGCTGATTGGTCTTTGATGGAGTATGAAAAAGCCATATGAAGTAGATTATTGGTTCTAATAAATACTCAAATTAAGGTATTCGGCTTTATTTCCAATTATTGTTAGACTTTTCACCATCTTTTTCTGGCTGTTCAGGGGGTGCAACGGAGCTGTTCGGGATTTGAAACGGGGCTGTTCGGGATTTGCAATCCCGAACCCTGATGATTCGGATTTGCAATCCGGCTCAAAGAGGATTACAAATCCTTATTATCTGTCCTCGGGATTTCAAATCCCGAGGAGCAAGGTCAAGAACTTCGAATTAGTTGAATTTCTTTGCTTTGAATAAAAAATACAGGGCAGAAGCAAATAGATTGTCTGCTCGGCCCCAGCTGTTGGCGTTTCCTGAGCTGCCCGGGATTTACATCGGAGCTGTTCGGGATTTGTAATCCCGAACCCTAAAGATCCGGATTTGCAATCCGTCTAAAGGAGGATTACAAATCCTTATTATCTGTCCTCGGGATTGCAAATCCCGAGGAGAAAGCATGGCTCAGAAAATAAAAAATCCCCGACTGAAAAGCCGGGGATCTGTAGGTATTAAAGAGGGATGTTTTTAGTGTTTGAAGTGTCTTACACCTGTCATCACCATGGCCATTCCCGCTTCATCACAGAAGGCGATGCTGTCCTTGTCCTTAATGGATCCGCCTGGCTGAACCACAGCGGCTACACCTTCTTTGGAGGCGATTTCCACACAGTCAGGGAAGGGGAAGAAGGCATCGGAGGCCATTACAGAACCTTTCAGTTCAAAGCCAAATGACTTGGCTTTTTCGATGGCCTGCTTCAAGGCATCTACCCTGGAAGTCTGGCCTACGCCACTGGCAAACAGCTGGTCCTGATTGCTCAAGACAATGGTGTTGGACTTGGTGTGCTTACATACCTTGGCAGCAAATACCAAGGCGTCTTTTTGCTCTTCGGTGGGAGCTACTTTGGTCACTACTTCGAAGTCTTCCTTGGTTTCGGTGGCCAAATCTTTGTCCTGCTCGATAATACCGTTCAGCAAGGTCTTGATTTGCTTGGTTCCACCCACTTTGGTTTTTTGAAGCAGGAGAATTCTGTTTTTCTTGCCTTTCAATACTTCCAGGGCATCCTCATCAAATGAAGGGGCGATCAGGACCTCGAAGAACAAGCTGTGCATTTCTTCAGCAGCTGCCTTGTCCACGGTTTGGTTGGTGATCAATACCCCGCCAAAAGCAGAAAGGGTGTCCGCTTCGAAGGCTTTCTGATAAGCTTCTTTTACGCTTGAGCCCTTGGCCACTCCACAGGCATTGTTGTGCTTCAGGATGGCGAAGGCTGTTTCCCCGTCAAATTCATCGATCAGTGCTACTGCAGCATCGATGTCGACCAGGTTGTTATAAGAAAGCTCTTTACCGTTGAGTTGCTCGAAAAGATCTTCCAGTTTACCATAGAAATGGGCTTTTTGGTGAGGGTTTTCACCGTATCTCAAAGCCTTGGCGTGGTTTTCACTAACCTTAAGTGCCGGTATTTCTTCGGTTTGGTTAAAGTAGTTGAAGATATGGGTGTCGTAGTGGGAGGATACCTGGAAGGCCTTAGCGGCAAAGTACTTTCTGTCTTCCAAAGTGGTTCCGCCACCGTTGTTTTTTAATCTTTCTTCCAGCTCACCATACTGGTCACGGGAAGCCACGATAGTGACGTCCTTGAAGTTTTTGGCTGCCGCACGGATCAAGGAGATGCCGCCGATATCGATCTTCTCGATGATGTCCTGTTCAGAGGCGCCGGAAGCGACCGTTTCTTCAAAAGGGTACAGATCCACAATTACCAGGTCGATTTCAGGAATGTCAAATTCCTTGGCCTGGGAAAGGTCTCCTTCGTCTTCTCTTCTGTGAAGGATGCCACCAAATACCTTTGGATGAAGGGTTTTTACCCTCCCGCCGAAAATGGATGGATAGCCGGTCAGGTCTTCTACAGCAGTTACTTCTGCTCCTTGTTCCTCAATGAATTTTTGTGTTCCTCCAGTGGAGTAGATTTTCACACCTTGTTCCTTCAAAAGGGCAATGATCGGTTCAAGGTTGTCTTTATAAAATACTGAGATAAGGGCAGATTGTATTTTCTTAACAGCCATTTTTTGGAAAGATTGAATGTAAATAGGTTTGCGTAATTGATTTTTAAACTGCAAAGGTAGGAAAATCAGCTAATTAAAGCAGGCTTTCGATCACTTTTGGAAAATATTTGTATTCAAGTGCGTGTACTTTGTGGGCGATGTCCTCAGGCCTGTCCGTTTCTTCCACTTTTATGCTTTCCTGGAAAATTATCCTTCCCTCATCGTATTTTTCATTGACGTAGTGGATGGTAATGCCTGTTTCCTGTTCTCCTTTTTCCTTAACGGCTTCATGGACACGCATGCCGTACATGCCTTTTCCTCCGAATTTAGGGAGTAAGGCCGGGTGGATGTTGATGATGCGGTCAGGAAAAGCCTGGATCAGGCCATCGGGGACCTTCAACAGAAAACCGGCTAAAACCACCAGGTCTATTCCCAAGTTTGAAAAAGTCCTTTCCAAAATGCCTTCTTCCATTTCTGCCTTGGTAAAGGAAAAAAAGGGGATTTCGTGGTTTTTGGCTCTTTCGAGGACGTAAGCCTCTTTCTTGTTGGAGGCAATGCTGACAACTTCGGCCTTGGAAGAGCCATTGAAATGCTTGATGATTTCTTCGGCATTACTCCCGTTTCCTGAAGCAAGTATGGCGATTTTTTTCAAGTGAAAATCCTTTTGATGATGAATGGACAAAAATAAGGATATTTTTTTGCCCTACACGAATGTTCCTTGACAAGAGCGAGGCGGAGTACCCAAATTATAGAAAGGCCATGCTGATGACTCCTGTCAACATAATGATTTTGGACAGTTTGCTCAGCTGGGTAAAATGGGCCTTTCGATCGGCGTAATAGATTTTGTGCATGAAGAGCATAAAGAAGATGCCAATGCTCCCAAAGTAGAAGTAAAGCAGGGGCTGGTTGACCTTATAAGCAACGATGATGATCGAACAGACGAAAATCGCGGCAATGATAAAGATAATGTTTTTGGTGGCCCTAAATCCCAGTACAATGGGCAGGGTCCTGCAGCCGTGTTTCCTGTCTCCTTCACGGTCTTCAATGTCCTTGACGATTTCCCTGATCAGGTTGATAAAAAAAGCAAACAGGGCATAGGTAAGTACCAACAGCCTGGACTGTTCGTAATAGAAGCCGATGATCCATATGGCCAAAGCGGTAAGCAAGGCGACGGCGAGATTGCCGATAAAGGGCATCCTTTTCAGGGAGTTGCTGTAAAGCCACAGTATAAAGGCTGCAATAAAATGGACCGCACCTACTTTTAGGCTGACCAGGCAGGCCAGGCCAATACCAACGAAATTAAGCAAGGTATGCAGAAACATGACCACCCTTCTCCGCATGCCCTTTCCGATGATCACTTCGTCGGGCTTGTTGATATAATCGATTTTGACATCGTAATAGTCATTGATCAGGTAGCCTGAAGCTGCGATGGTGACGGTGGAGAAAATCAGCAGGTAAAGCCTGAAGTCAGCGATGATCCATTGTCCGGCCTTGGTTTCTTCTACCAAAAAGTAAGCCGTCATCAACTGCGCAAAAGCCATCATCAGCAGGTTGTCCGTTCTGATGATTTTGAAAAAAGCAGATAGGGAAAACGCTCTTTCAGTGCTTGGCCTCTTGTTCATACTCCAAAATTAAGCGAAAGTCTTAGAACTGGTGGATCAGTGCTGTTTTTTTGTATAAAATACTTGGGGGTGGTTATTGGGTAATTGGGTTATTGAGTTATGGCAAAACTAGTGTTCTGTTAAGCATGATCTTTCAGTTAAACAGTTAAACAAGCAGTTTTGTCCCGCATAGCGGGCCAGCTGCCTAAACAGTTAAACCCGCTCTACCCAATATCTCAAAGCAAAGGATTCGACATGCTCAATACGCCTGTTTCGGGTTAACTTACATTAGGTAATTAAGTTATTCGGCAGTGCCTTCGCCGAAACGATCCCTCATTTAGAATTCCTAATTCGGAATTCATCATTCAAAATTGTTCTTCTTTCGGCCTTCAGCTTTTGGCCTTTGGCATAAAATAGTTATTTGAGAATTAGGTTATTTAGTTACTGGTGGTTTCGTAGTTCAGATCAATTCCGCATTCATTATTAATTATTCGAGATTCTTCATTCGGAATTAGTACATCTTTCGGCATTTGGCCTTCAGCATTTGCCAGGAATCAGTTATTGGGAAATTAGGTCATTTGGTTACTGATGAATCCCGTGTTTTCTACATTTTTCTAGTTGGCATCGATGATGTCCTGGGATACCAATTTATAGATTTCGGCAAGCTGTTCATTGTAATTGAGGAACTGATGGTGCAAGTCCAGCACGTTGAGGTCCCCGCGGGAAGCCGGGCCGGTCTGGGCGGATTTGGCTCCAATTTCCAGCGTTTTGCTGATCTGCTCTATGATCAAGGGCTGTAGCATTTCAAAGTCCAGCCCTTGTCGGCGCATGATGTCTTCGGAAATGCGGATCATATGGTTGGTGAAATTGCTGGCAAAGACCGCGGCCACATGCAGGGCTTTTCTGTCTTTTGACTTGACCACATAATAATTGGGACTGATGCTTTTGGCGAGTTTTTTCAGTTTTTGGAGGGTGGTTTGGTCATCTGATTCCAGCAGGAAGGGGACGTCCTCCATATCCAACGCCCTTGACTTGCTAAAACTCTGGAGTGGATACAGTATGCCCGTAAAGCTGGCAGAGCTATAGCTGAGGGTTTCCAGGGGCATGCTGCCCGAGGTATGGACCAAAATGCTGTTTTCAGGCAGGATGATTTCATCGGCAATCAGGGAGATGGCGTGGTCACTGACGGCCAGGATATAGATCTCCGCCTCACTTTCCGAAAAGTCCAGATCCGTTTTAGCTTCCGCCGTATAAAGCTGGTTGATGATTTTTTGTGCACGGTGTGGATCTCGGCTGTAGATTTCCGTGATGGTATGTCCCGCATTTTCCAGGGCAGGAGCCAAATGCCAAGCCACATTGCCCGTTCCTATTACCGCAATTTTGAAATTCCCCATGGAAGCAAAGCGTTTAAAAGTTTCAAGGCATCTAATTTACCATTTTCAATTTATTCACCAATAAACGTCACTGCGACATCCTCTTTCGTTGGGCCTGCCTTCGGTAGATTGGGCGCAGTGACGTTTCCTGTCAATGGTAGTGAGGCGAAGTGATCCCAATGGGCTGTAACTGTACATCAGAGGAGATCAATATGGAAGCGTTTCTAGGGATATTGCCGGAAATCTTATTCGAGTCCTTTGTCCCGCATTTTCATAAACTCATCATAGCGGCGGTAGATGGCCACGCCAAAGCCAATCAACATGATGATGGTTCCCATCCACAGGACGTTGATATGGGGCTTTACCAGTGCTTTCATTACCACGTAGTCTTTTTGGTAACGGTTGGTTTTGAAGATGAATTGATTGCTCTCCGGACTGATATTGTCTACTTGGACTTTTACACCCAAATCATAATTTACCGTAGGAATCCTGCCGACCTGATTGCCCCTGATCAAGAAGATGGGTTCCAGGGGGATTTGTTTGTCATGGTCCTGTACCAACAGTTTTGCTTTTACGGCGATATCCCCTTCCTGAAGATCTACTCCTTCCACTTCATTGAGGACCTCGCCGCCTTCAAAAGAGGTGACATAATCCCCTAAGTGGAACTGCTCTCCCGGGGTCACTTCATAGACTTCATCGTCGCCCCATTCCGGATCACCGTAGTTGTTGATGGCAGAAATGTGTGTATAAAGATCTTTGTCGAAGAAATGCTTGGAATCAGGAGATGAGATCAGCCCCATGGTCGGGTTGGGCTGGGACATTGGGAAAAGGGTAAACTGCAGCTGTTGGTCCTTATAATACTCTATCTCAAAATAGCTGTTTTCCTCCAGGACGATGTCCACTTTGTCCCCTTTTTGGTGATAGGTTTTTCCATCCACCACAATGTCTTCCAAGGCGATGGCCTCGTTTTGCCTGTCTGTGGATTCCAACTTATTTACGTTGACATAGCCGGGTACGCCTTTCAGCTTTTTGTTGCGGCCACGGTACACCACTTCATAGTTTTTCATCTGAAGGGGCTGGTTGATCCATAGCAGGACATTTTCCTTGTTCAGCTCATCTTCCCAATCGCGCTTGTAGGTAAGGCCGGACATATTGATGGAAATCACATCAGAATATCCGGAGGAAAACATCACCCCGATAAGGATAAGGCCAAGCCCGATGTGGGCAAGTGATCCCCCCGCCAGTTTAAAGGTGGATTTTTTGAGGAGCTGGATAAGAATGGTGGCATTGGCCACGACCGTAAAGGTCCCCGCCATGACGATGACCATATAGGTGATGTTCCAGACCTTGGCGATGGTAATGATGGCCGCGGCAAGCAGCAATGAAATGATATAAGGTGTAGCCAGCGCACTTTTTAGCGCTGCTTTGTCCATTTTTTTCCACCAGAAGAACTGGCCTACTGCTGTTAGCAAGGCAACCACCACACCAAACCACAGTTGGAATTTGGTATAGAACTCCACTTGATCCGCAGGAGGGGCCATATTGGAAATCCCTCCAAAACTCTCGATGATCGCGTTGTAGACGGGTATAGAGGTAGGCAGGATCACCTGAAAGGCCATAAGGCCCAGGGTCGTTGCCCCAATGAAAATCCAGAATTCACGGGAATAGACGGAAGCTTCTTTTTCGGAAGTAGGGATGTTTTTCCAAGACCTTGCCGAGAAGAAGATGGCGACAAACATAAAAAAGAAAAGGTAAATCAACAGCTGGCCTGACAGCCCAAGGTCGGTAAAAGAATGGACGGAAGTGTCCCCCAAGACGCCGCTCCTCACCAAGAAGGTGGCATACAGCACCAGAATAAACTGAAGAATGACCAAGACAATGGAAGTCTTCAGGGCGGTGCTACTTTTCTTAAAGGTGATCATGGTGTGGATAGAAGCCACGATGATCAGCCAAGGTACATAGGAGGCATTTTCCACAGGGTCCCAGTTCCAGTATCCGCCAAAGTTGAGCGTGACATAAGCCCAGTAAGCTCCCATGATAATCCCCATGCCCAAGATCAGGGCCGAGAAGATGGTCCAAGGGAGTGCAGGACGGATCCATTCCTTAAACCTTCCTGTCCAAAGTCCGGCCATCAAGTAGGCAAATGGGATCAGGGTAGAAGCATATCCAAGGAACAGTGTAGGAGGGTGGATCACCATCCAAATGTTTTGAAGCAAAGGGTTAAGTCCGGTGCCGTCTTCCGGTACAAAGTCCGGATTCATCTGAAAGATCGGAGCGTTTGCTACATCCCTCAGTAGGATAAAAGGCGAGCTGCCTATTTTCAGATCTCCAATCACAACCCCTAGGATCATGGAAACCAAAAAAGCCTGTACCAGGGAGAAAACCACCATGACCGGGCCCTCCCAGGATTTGTTGGTATGGATCAAGAAAAGTCCCAGTATAACATCCCAAAATATCCAAAGGATAAAACTCCCCTCCTGGCCTTCCCAGAAACTGGAAATCATATAATGTACCGGAAGAGCACGGGAGGCGTGGGAGTAAGCGTAGAAATATTCGAAACGGAAGTTATAGATGATGTTAAAAAGCACCACGGCTATGGAAACCGCGGATATGGCATGGATATAAAAGAAAATCCTGCTGAACTTTCTCCAGGAGGCTTTTTCTGTTTCGGGAACTGTAGTGTATTGGTAATAAGAGTAGGCCGTGACAATGGAACTCACAAAAGCCAGAATCACCATGAAATGGCCCAGGTTACCTATAAAGGTATTGATCATAATCTAAGGGGAAATCGTATTGAGCAAATAGGTTTTAACCGATGGCTAACGGGATGCGGAAACATCCCTGAACTCGTTGTCCTGGTATTTGGACGGACATTTCATCAGGATTTTATCTGCCACAAACATTTGATTGTTTTTATATGCGCCGATGACGACCACCTGTTCGGAGCGGGTAAAATCTGCAGGCACAGGCTCGTTATAATAGACCTGTTGTTCAGTTCCGTCATTGTCCACCATGGTAAAGGTAAAGGAAGTTTTGTCCTCGCTCACTTCCAGTCCGGTTACCGTGCCTGTGAGGTCTTTTTTCAATTGACCTACCACGTGAATTGGGTCATCGTCTCCGTCTTCTGCCATGGATTTGGCAGTGGAGAAGCTTTCATAAGAACTGGCATCTCCTATGGACGAAATGATGATCATAATAGCTACGGCAATAATGCCCAAGCCTATAATATGTCCTTTTTTCATGCGTTTTAAATTGCTTATCCATGACCTTTATTTCCCGAACAGGGAGAGGCCATTGATAGTTGGTTTACAGACCTAACGCAAAACCCTTTTTGAGGTTTTGAATTAGCTTTTAAATTCTTTTTCCAGGCGGGATAATTTCTTATCGGTACTTATTAAGTAAACCAATATACCCCCCATAACAATTCCAATAACACCGACCAAAACGTAGATTTTTCCGTTGGCTCTCATCTCGTCAGCCATTTCTACGCTGTAGTTTTGGTAATCTTCACTTTTAATCTCTTTTTTTTCCTGTGCCATCACCTGAAGGCTGATGAAAAGCAGGAAAACCACTAGCCACTTTTGCATTTATAGTTGATTGATGAGTTTGTCTTCTAATTTTCTTTCCAGTCTTTTTGCCCGGATCCGGAGGTTGGAAAGCCAGGTTCCCAGCAGCGTCCATGCAATAATGGAGGGGTAAAAGACCAGCCGCAGTTTACTGTCCAGATCGTAGGCGTTAAAACCGGGGTTGCCACCATTGCCTGGGTGGAGACTGTCGGTAAGACGCGGCAAAATAAAGACCAAGGGGATAAATGCCGCAAAGGCAAAGACATTATATACCGCACCTATGCGGGCCCTTTGGTGTACATCGGTCAGGGAATTTCTGAGAATAAGGTAGGCAAAGTAAATCAGCAGGCCTATGGCTGCAGCATTTTGCTTGGGGTCTCCGCTCCAGTAATCTCCCCAGGTGAATTTGGCCCATAGCATTCCGGTGATGATGCCAAGTATACCGAACAATATCGCAGAATTGGTAAATTCTATAGCGATATCGTCATGCTGTAATTTTCCTGACCGCAGGTATTTGATGCTGTACACGACGGCCACGACCAGCATGATGATCATGCCGAACCACATGGTGACATGAAAATAGAGGGCTCTGATTGTTTCGTTGAGAATGGGTAATCTGGGTACTTCTAAGAGAAGGCCGGCGACAATCGTATAAGCTAAGAGTATGATCGCCAATACTTTCCACCAATATGCTCGCATTGTAGTTCTTTTGCTATTCAAGTGCAAAAGTAAGGTATAAGTTCCTCATTTTCGACCTTTTCGTGAAAAAGTTGCACAAGGCAGGGAGGGAGACCCTGCAGGGCAATGGTTTGAAAGGAGTATCATCAATGCCTTGGGAAACAGGCCTGTCAGCTCCTCCACAAGTAAGGGAAAAGGATATACGCGGTGACTGCTATGATGGCATTGATGGCCATGAGCGTCATCAGTTTATCGATGCTTACGCCCCTGTCCAGTCCGTCTATGGCATTTTTGGAGATTTTTATGGCCATAAGCAAAATGGGAATGATGATAGGGAAGCTCAGGATCGCCATAAGGGTGGCGTTGTTGCTGGCTTTGGAGGCGATCCCCGAGACCATGGTAAGGCAGGCCGAAAAGCCGACAGCCCCGAGGAGCAAATTCAGGATAAAGAGTCCCTGGTCATCGACAGGGTTGCCCAGGATAATGCCAAATACACCGTAACCCAACAGGGCCAAAACCAAGGTGAGCAGGGTGTTGTAAATGATTTTTGAAAGGATAATGGCTTCGGGGGAGGCGATCATATAATAATAAAGCTGTCTTCCCTGATGCTCCTGCACAAAACTTTTGGCCACGGCATTGACCGCGGAAAAGAGGATGATGATCCAATAAAGGGCGTTCCAAGTGGGGATGGAGATGTTTCCCTGTTTGGCCCCTACACTGAGGTAGGTGATGAATACCGCACTGACCACATAAAGCAAGATGCCGTTGAGTGCGTATTTTTGGCGCCATTCCAGCGTGATTTCTTTTTTGATCAGTACAAGGACTTCATTCCACATAGTGCTGCAAATATAGTAAAAGAAGCGGGAGCGGGGCGAAGTCGTTGGTTTTTGATTAAGTACGAAGTATAAAGTACGATGTACGAAGTGGGAAGTTTGAAGGGGCGAAGTCGTTAGTTTTGTTGAATAGGGAATGGAGAATGATGAATGTCGAATGATGAATTGGGGATGCGGTTCCATCGGGGGATGGGGAATAGCCTAATAACTTAATAACCTAATAACCCAGTTTCTCGATTTAGGTACGAAGTATAAGGTACGAGGTACGAAGAGGGGAGAATGGAGGGGCGAA
>NZ_BAAHAP010000069.1:0-28932 GCF_054777495.1 Echinicola sediminis
TGCGGATAGTTCTTATCCGTTTCATTTAATTCTTCCCTTAGCCTTATCAGCTCTGATTTCAATTCCTGAATGGTCTCTTTATAAGCAGGATCTCCATAGCGGTTGTCCATTTCATTGGGATCTTTTTTCAAATCATAAAACTCCCACGCCACCGGGGTATGTCTGGTGAAATCATTCCCCCAACTTTTCTTATTCCACTCCGCATCGGGTTCATCCGTGTCCACCCAATACCTTCCATAAAAGAAGATAAGTTTGTAGCGCTTTGTACGCACACCAAAATGCGCTGGATTACCATGCTTATGGGCCAAATGCATCCAATATCGGTAATAGGTGGATTGCTGCCAATCCTCCGGCTCCTTATTGGTTTCCAAAATGGTCTTAAAACTATGTCCCTGCATGTATTCAGGTGTTTTTCCGCCTGCCAATTCTATTAAAGTCGGTGCAAAATCTGTATTATTGATAATGGCATCTGTCCGGCTTCCGGCTTTGATTTTCTCCGGATACCTGACAAAGAATGGCATCCGCATAGACTCATCATACATCCATCGTTTATCGATATAATCATGCTCTCCCAACATAAACCCTTGATCACCGGTGTACACAATAATGGTGTTTTCTAAAAGGCCTTCCTCCTTAAGATAGGCGAGGAACCTTTTCACGTTATCATCTACCCCTTTTACACAGCGCAAATATTTCTTGAGATAGCTCTGGTAAACTTTTGAGGTGTATTCCCTTTCATCCGCATCCATTTTCCACTTCACCAATTCTTCCGAGGCAATATCTTCTGGCTCACGATAATTCCGGTAAGTTTCTCCCTTCCAAATATTCATCGCTTGGTTTCTAATCAAGTTTCTATGTGATACGGAAGAACCAATGATCCTTGTCAAGCTATCGTTTTTGCCTCTAGTGGCTGCTGAACCGTTGTTTTCATTATCATAAAGACTGGAAGGTTCGGGTATAAAGGTATCTTCCAGATAGGACTCGTACCGTGGAGCATTTTCAAAATCATCGTGAGGAGCCTTAAAATGATACATCATGAAAAATGGCTTTTCTTTATCACGCTCATTTTCAAACCAGTCAATTACCTGATCCGTGATCACATCCGAACTGTGTCCTTCGTATTGAACCGTATTATTGGGCCAGGATTGCTCTCCCCGGACCCTGAAATCAGGATCAAAATACTTTCCCTGCACCGGAAGTACTTTGTAATAATCAAAAGCCGCCGGTTCCCTATGTAAGTGCCATTTCCCTATTATGGCAGTCTGATAGCCAAGTCTTTTCAGTTCTGTTGGTAAATACTGCTTTTCTGGTGGTAGTTCTCCTTCCAAGTCAAGAACACCACTGGTCTGGGCCCTTTGTCCCGTAAGTATTGCTGCCCTGCTGGGAACACAAATGGCATTGTTGACAAAACAATTGTCGAAGATCATCCCCGACCGGGCCAAACTGTCCAGTGTTGGCGTAGGATTTAGATCGGCCAGCCTACTACCGTAAATCCCAAATGCCTGAGTAGTATGGTCATCAGCCATGATATAAATGATATTTGGAGGTACTTCCTTCATGGCGCTTTCTTTAGTTGAACCACAAGCCACAAGCCCTGCCAATGATAACAGGAACATACAAGTAAACCATGGGTACTTGATCCATCCATCGCTTTTATTATAATTCATAATTTTCAAAGTTTAAGGTTAATGAGTCTCCAAAGTGGGTTTGAAGATGCTGTAATTCTGAAAACAGGCCTTTTATCTTATCTCTATATTGCTGCTTGCATGACAGGTCCTTTAGGCCCTTTGGATCATTTTGCATAACATAAAGCAGCAGTATATTTTGCATCGGGATAAACGATAAGCTTAAAAACGTCCTTTTTTATCATACGCTGGAAACCGATATATGTCCCGTAGATCTCTTTCCAGCCTTCTTCTTTCTTACCCTGTACCAGCTTGTAGTAGACTTTGAAACGCTACATGCTCAGGAATTTCTATCCCTGCCAATTTCAAACTGGTCGCCATGGATTCTTGAAGGTAAATATTCTCATTTAGGGATTTACCTTCTGGAATATCAGGTTCCGCTATGATAAACGGCCCAGCCATACTGTGATCAAAAGGCTTTGTTTGCCCAACACCCCATGCTTGCCCATGGTCAATCCATGGTGAGCCGTGAAAATGAAATAGGTGATTTTACGCTGGTCTTGCTCTTCCAACTTAGCTAATATTTTGCCGATTTTTCAATCCAAACGGCTGAGAATAGCATAATATTCCTTCAAATGCATTTTTCATTTTCCCTAACTGACTTTCCGGTACTTATAGCCCATCATGTTATTGGCCTCCTTATCTCCTTTGAAATTTTGCTTCTTAGGATCCCATTCCAATTTTCTGTTCAGTCGATAGGCGATATTGGCGATATTACAAATACTTGCTGACCGATGGCCTATTTCCACATCACAGATAGGCTGCTCCCTTGACTGGATGCAGTCCAACCAATTTTTGTGGTGGCCGCCATTGGTCTTATACAAATGGACATCGCTGCTTTTCAGTGTAAGGTCCTTAACTGAAGCAGGTTTGGTATCAAAATACTGACGGCTAATATCCAACTCACCTTCAGTTCCTATAAAACGTACCCCGTATCCGCGTCCAAAATCATGGTGGATCATTTCTACACCATTTTCATAAATCATCTTCAATCCGGTTTGGGAGTTCTTGTCTCCTGCCGGTGGAATATACTGGACAGGCCCCGTATGGTCCATCCCCAAGCCCCACTGGGCAATATCAAACATATGCGCTCCCCAATCTGCCAAAATACCTCCCCCTGTTTCATCAAATAGCCTCCAATCCGGCCAAAAATCAACATCATTTGACTCAGGAGCCAAACGGTGGTTATAGGCTAGTAATTGAGCGGGGCCGCACCATTGATCCCAGTTCACTGTTCCTGGTTTGGTTTCCTGTTTCAGGTCATAGGGACGTGAAGGTGAGCCTACCTGCACCAAAACCTGCTTTATCTCTCCTAAATACCCATTTCTCACCAATTCACAGGCTTTTCGAAAACTTTCCCATGATCGTTGCATACTACCGGTTTGAACAATACGTTTGGTCTTTTGGGCGGTTTTCACCATTTCGATGCCTTCATTTAGCTTCAGGGTCAATGGCTTTTCACAATAGACATCCTTCCCTGATTTCATTGCATCAATAGCGTTAATCGCATGCCAGTGATCAGGGGTAGCTATTACTACCGCATCAATATCCTTATTATCCAGCAAATCCTTATAATTGCCATAGGTTTTCAATGCCTTCGCAGATACCGTTTTCCCAGCATTTTTATATGAAGCGGATGCATGTTGTTTGAACCATTCCATCTTGGTGGTCCATACATCCGAACCTGCTATAATCTGTGCATTTTCCTGTTGGGCAAAATTGGCAATCAAACCTCTGCTTTGCTTGCCCAATCCAATAAATCCAAGGTTGATCTTATCACTTGGGGCAACATATCCAGCTCCCAGCACATGACGGGGTACAATGGCTATTCCTCCTAGGGCTAAAAGTGAGGATTTTAAAAAATCTCTTCTCTTCGAGTGAACAGCTTCCTTTGAAGCATTTTTATTTTTCATTTCCTGGTTATTTTATAGGTATATACTTAAGCGCAATATGCTATTTATCACTATTTAAAAATAGGACATATGTGTATAGTTATGCCACATATCTGTTTATGATGTCCAAAATTCTTTACAATTGGCTATTTTCGTTGTCAAACTATATTTCAATTAAAATGATCAGTGCACGGCTTTTTTTAGAACAGAACTGCGAATTGGGTGAAGGGATTTTTTATTTCCCTGAAGTCCCCTCCCTATTTTGGGTGGATATCGATGGCCAAAAGGTTTACCAATACCTTTTCAATACATCCCAAATAAAGTGTTGGATGCTTCACGCTAAGGTGGGTACAATAGCCCCAATTAATGGGAACCAACTCTTGGCAAGTTTGGAAAATGAGATAGGGATTCTCCAACTTTCAAATGGTGAATATACCAAGTACAAAGAGTTAGAGGATAAGCTTGACCAAAACCGTTTTAATGACGGAAAATGTGATCCCTTTGGCCGGTTTTGGTTTGGCAGCATGCACCTGCCGGAAACGTCCCCAACCGCTCACCTATATTGCCTTCATCGTGACGGTAGAATCCGGCATCACCTGTCTGATATTACTGTTTCCAACGGCCTGACCTGGGATGTGTCAAAAAAGCAGTTTTATTATATTGATTCTCCCACTAGGACCATCTGTGCCTTTGATTTTGATGACAGCTTTTCCCCTATCAGCCATAAAAGAACAATCATTCAGGTTCCTGAAAGATTGGGGTTTCCTGATGGAATGACCATTGATAAGGACGGGCTGCTTTACGTAGCGCTCTGGGGAGGGTATGGCGTAGGAATCTGGAATCCAACAACAGGTAAACTAGAGGATAAAATCGAGGTGGCTGCTCCAAATGTCACATCATGTGCTTTTGGTGGGGCCGATCATACAGAACTTTATATCAGCACTGCGAGAAAAGGGCTTAGCGATGAATTATTACTCCAATACCCCTTGAGCGGCAGCCTGTTTTATGCAAAAGATATTGCCAAAGGAAGCCCTGCCTTTTCCTTTCTACCTGAAAATAATTTTCCAAGTCCTAAAATTTAGACAAACGGAAGTTATACCAGAATAACTCCATAGAAAATCCACGCCACAGCGCAAAAGTTTTACGGTCAAAAATGCATTAAAACCCAATAATGCAGGATTAATCCTTTAATATATAATCTAATCGGCTTGCTACATTTGGGGCTTCTGCTACTGTCGGCAACATATTTTCAGGCCGTAGATTACATTTGTATCTGGATGGACCATCCCGCAGCTGCACCAGGATATTCAAAATAAGCAAGGCTTCATCTTTGTTTTCGGTTTTATACAGCTCTTCTGTAATCTTGGGCATTGGGTTTTCCACCTCACCTATTCCTAAAAACTGAGCGGCCCTTACGCGGTTGATTCGAACCGGATCATTATCCATCACCGTAGACACCTTAGGCGCTATACTCAAGGCTTCTTTTCCATAACTGGAAAGGACAATTAAAGCCCAATACCTGTTCCAGGGATCCTCATCTTCCAAGGCCTTTAAAATTTGGTCTTTAACGGTTTGAAAATCTTCCAACATTAAATCAGCAGTCTGAAGGTACTTTGCAATGTTAATTTTTTGCTTTTGTCCAAAAACCACAGGATTTTCAAAGGCATGATCCATCAGGTAATATTCAGGATAGAAGGATAAATCCGGCATGGAAAGCAGCCAAGTGTTTAGCTCCTTTCGCATAGCCTTCAGCTGTTTTTGAAACAAAGGATCCTGGACCAGGTTTTCTGTCTCGTAAGGATCTTTCTCCACATCAAAAAGCATCTCCGCTGGTTTGGCCCTAAAGAATTGTTCTTGTATTTCGGTAAGCTCTCCTCCTTGATATAAGTGTAGCCATTCCTGGTAAGCCATTTGCTTGTACCGGTAATCATTCCAAAGCCCATCAAAATTAAAAGGCTGAAAATTGCGGATATATTTATACTTCCCCTTCCTCACGGAGCGGACCATATCGTACTTTTCATCGAAGCGATCAGCATAACCAAAAGAAAGCTTATTTGGGGCAGGAGATTTAACATCCAGAAATGGTCTTCCATCCATTTCCTTTGGAACGGCTATGCCGGCAAGGTTAAGAACCGTAGGGGCAAAGTCAACGAAACTAACAAACTCCTGAACCCTTTCCCCTGCTTTGTATGGAACTTTATCCTTATACTTACTTGGAATATGGATCACTAAAGGCACATGAAGCCCTGTTTCGTACAGGTACCCCTTACTTCCCGGAAGCACTCCTCCGTGATCCCCAAAATAAAACACAAAGGTATTATCCATCAATCCATCTTCCTCCAGCTTGGCCAACAGGGCCCCTACCTGCCTGTCCATTTCCTGGATTTTGGACAAATAGTAGGCTCTGGTATAAGCAAAAAGCTCCGTTTGTGGGTGATTAGGCTGTATGTTTCCGCTTGACGGCAATTCGGTCAGCGGTTTTTGTGCTATATCTGCCGAATCAAAATGCAGTTGCCCTTCATGTGAAATACCGAAGTTGTGCACGTAGAAGAACGGTTGGCCAGGTTTCCTGTTTTTGTAGCTGGCTTTATTGGAAGATTCGTCCCATACATCCGGCCCTTTCTCCAGGTTATAATCTTCCTTGGAATTATTGGCTGTATAATAACCAGCGCGCCGAAGGTAAACAGGAAACATCTCCAAATTTTCGGGCATAGGCACCGTTTTTAATTTCCGGTGATACTGCGCCCCTATACGGGGTGCGTAAGCTCCTGTGATCAAGGTAGACCTCGCTACACTACATACCGGCCCATTTGAAAAAGCATGATCATAAACCAATCCTGATTCGGCCAGCTTTTCAATAGTTGGAGTGGCCACTCCATTGGGATCAAACAAGTTAAGATAATGCTTTGAATTATCCTCTGAAGTAAGCCAGACGATATTAGGCCGATCCTGTGCCATGGTCGTCAATGGGAATAGCCATGTCAAGAAAACCAGTATACTTGAAATTCTAGAAAGCATATGTATAAAGTTTTAGATCAATTTATTTCAGAAATGTACCAACCTCAGATTTTAGAAAAGTCACTGCAAGAAGTCAACATTTTCTCAAACATTAAGGGGTAGGATGACAGATATTAGTCTACCCCTGGGGGAACTCCTCACCACGTTGAACAACCTATCAGTGGTAACCTATTTACCGAAGCCAGGTCCGATGATGAAGAATGTGGGAGTCTCTTTATTTGAGAGGAGATTGCCTACCCTCTGGGAGGCGGGTTTCTCTACGGCCCTTCGATCCTTCGACTAGCTCAGGGACGTTAGGCTCAGGGAGTTTCGATCGCAGTGATGTTTTGGGCTCCATTTCAGTCCTTTTTATTCGATTACAGAATAATCGTGAAATTGAATGGAATTATGAAGATCATTTCAATTACTCTTCTTTTTAAGCCATACCACCCAGTCCAGCTCTTCTTCCTTGGGAGCTTTTCCCAGGGCTACTAGTCTTCCTCCATTAATAACAAATGGGCTGCCGTGTTGCGACCTCTCTTTAGTTCGAGGATTATACCATTGTACTTCAAAATGCCCCGTCAGCCCTTTCAAATCTATAGCAGCTTCCCGTGCTTTCTTCAGATAAATGACCACTTCATTTTGCTTATCTGTCAAAACATATCCAGGAGAATTTTGCAATAACTCATTCTTGTTTTCCATCTTCCAGACAGGGATTTCGTTATCGATAAAAAAATCTAAACATAGCTTGCCTTGGTCCCAAAACTTGTCCCTGGACCTGAAATCCTGACAGGTAAGGTCAGAGTGTTCATGGGCGTAACCAAAATACCATTCAGTTCCCCAAGCACCTGCCATCATCGCCCCCCAAAGACCATTTTGTCTAGCATCATTGTGCTCAGGGTCTTCCACATCAGGCAATAGGGAATGCTGTGCATCACCCGGTTCATCGCAGGCCACGGCCCATTGCTTGCCTGCCTTTTTGGAATCCTGCAGGATCTGTAATACCCTCTTATGCACATTTCCAAAATCTTTTCTGTTGGTTTGAAGGGATGCTCCGGTAAAGCCATTTTGCCCATAAAGGGGATCAAACCACTTTCCATTATGGATTACAATATGGTGATCGTAAGGATCTAATTCCTTTACATAATCGGCCAACAGCAACCAATCCCTTGGCTCCAGTGGGAAAGTCTCAGGTTCCGGTACCCAATCTCCCTGCTCCTCACACAGATTCCAGTTGAGGGCGAGGTGATGGCCAAACCGCGCTATCAATTCCCGGTAATACAACTTGGTCAACATACCGATCCCTCCTCCATCAAGCAGGCCTTGGTTCTCTACTTCCAAAGTTTTGAAATGCAAAAACATGCCAAGCTTATCAGCATGTTCAAACATGATTTCCCACTGGGCTAACTTAGAGCAGTCAAAACGATCCCAGGTATCGTAATCCACATAGGGAAACACATTTTGGTCGTCCCCGGCAATATTCATCGTAAGAAATGAAAAGGCATTGGCCCCTTTGTCGTGCAGGTAATTTATCGCCCCTATCAGGGCTTTTCCCTTTCCTTGCTGCCATTGGGGATCCCCATCTTTCCAGTCCTGAAGATGCGCATCATAGGTCTTCACCAATTCATCCTTATGTCCATCCTGTCCAAACCCACCGTCAAAGTCAGCAAAAGCCAACAAATTCTCAGGAGCATCGGAGCCAAACTTCAAAAAATACTCCCCGGTTTCCTGAAATTGCAAATAGCTTTCCCCAACATAATCCAACCGGCCTTTGGCACGGAAGTCCCTACCAGATTTATCACTTGCCTGGATGGTAAACCGCCCGGTTTCCCCATGCATAAATCCGGCTCCCTTAAGTTTGGCAGTGTCTCTAACCGCTGCCCATTTTCCTTGATAGAAACTGACTTTATACGTCCATTCCCCCGTCTCATCCGGAGCAAACAGTGCTCTCCATATTTTCCCACTATTTGCACTGGTTTCGGCAGCATTCCCATCGGCAGCAAAAAAGCCCGGAACAGAATAGCTTTTACCCGAAGTAGCATGCGTAAAGACTACATCGAGTTTATAATTCAAGAAGGGATTGTTTTCATCCATTTCTCCCACTTCAGGGCCTTCAAAATCCAAGGTGATCTTATGCCATTTCTTGAGTTCTCCGCTAACACGCTGGGCCTGGGCAACTACTATCAGTAAGCAAAAAAAGAAGGATAAGGTAATCTGTTTAGATATCATGGTTATTGGGTTTCTAATTACATTAATAATCCGTTGTTTATTATGGTTTATGAATTACCGAGATTTAACATCGGCTAGATGTGCCGGAAGTTTAACTGTTTAATCACTAAATGGGTCCACCGATTGATCAAAGCCAATGGTTCATTATTAACTTTTTTAGTTCCTCGGTTTTAAAATAATAATATAGGATCAAGGTTGATACAAGAAGATCCATAAGTTTATTATGGCAATGTCAATTCGCGGTAATCCATGAATTGACATCGTGAGCTAAAACATACTTTACAGGTCTACAGCTTACTAACCAATATGGAATTAAAGATTGCCATGTTGAAAAACGATCTATGAGCTTGGAATTATTCAATAATAAATAACCTAATCACCATTCCCCTTATGTCCACTTAGTTCTCTAAAGAAGTTAATAGGCATTAGGCTTTCAACTGGCCTTCCACAGCAGCATACTCTTCTTTCTGATCCATTTCATAAATTCTTTCCATCAGTTTCCATTTATCGTCTGCTGAAGCCTCTTTTGCGGCATGTTGGAATTGTGAGACAAAGGCTTCCCATTCCTTTTGCCTTGGTAATCCCTCTAGCTTCTTCATTGCCTGATCATGGTCAAAACTCTCCACCGTATCCATAATCATAAAAAGTGTATTTTCATGAATATAAATTTCCATGTCAACAATCCCCACTTCTTTCATTCCCTGTGTAACTTCTGGCCATGCCTGTCCCTTGGCATGGACCTTTTTATAGGATGCTATCAACTGATCATCTTTTTGCAAACTTAGGGTTTTACAGTAGCGTTTAAATTTCATTGGTTTTACTTTTATAAATTTCGCTTCATTGGAAGGAACCTGTAATAATTCTTTGTTAAATATAGCTGTCTGATTATGATAGCTATTAGATCGACTTCTAACCATAAAAAAGCAGGAAGAAACTCTTCCTACTTTTCCCTATCGAACCTATCTTAAACCTTAATTCAACTCCACTTTGAAAACAAAAGCATAGTCTCCCGGTTTATCATCCGGCAACAGCACTTTTAAGCCATTGGCTTCTTGGGTCCAGGAAAGTTTACCATCGTATCCTAGGAGTGAAACATTTTTTATTGTTTTATCCAATAGCTTGGCCTCCTTGCCTAAAGACTGAATCAGGGCATGGCCGTCAGTAGGCCAGTCCATAGCAATAGCATAGAGACTGCCATCTTTTTGGGTAAACCTAAAATCTTTTCCTGTCAAGTCCTTGTTTTTACCCTCCGTGTGGTGTCCTGTGGCCACTTCAGTGGGGCCTTCTCCATATGTTTTCCAATAGGTGGTCCCATAAATGGCCTCACCGTTCTGATCCAACCAACTCCCAAGTGCTAAGAGCACCTCCTTCTGGCTTTCAGGGATGGTACCGTCGGCCTTGGGCCCCACATTGAGCAAAAGGCATCCATTTTTGCTGACGATATCGATCAAATCATCCACAATGGTATTGGGGGTTTTGGAAATCCAATTGGACACATATCCCCAGGAATTTGCGCCAATGGAGGTATCAGTTTGCCATGGATATTGCTGAATATCTGACATTTTACCCCTTTCCAAATCCAATACATTGGTACCGGGAGGATAGGATTCAAAATTGTGAAAGTTCTTGTTTTGCAATACCACTTCTTTTCCCCAATCCAATCCTTTGTTATAGTAATACGCTGCAAGTTTGGGATGGTAAGGACGATATTCTTCTCGGTCCAAAACAAAATCAAACCAAAGTACATCCGGCTGGTATTTGTCAATGATTTCCTTGGTCCTGTTCCACCACAGTTCCAAAAATTGTTGATCCGCTGGAGCATAAGGTTCATGAGCTCTCCCATAAAGGTCACTGTATTCTGGGTTAGCTGCATCCCCGGTCTTATTGAAATAATCCCAATTAAAGGCAAAGTGTGAGGAAGCTCCTACTTTTAGTCCTTCTTTACGTCCTGCCTCTACCAACTCTCCCAAGATATCACGCTTAGGTCCCATTTCCACTGCATCCCATCGGGTAATGGAGGAATTGTACATTGCAAAACCATCATGGTGTTCGGCCACTGGGACAATGTATTTAGCTCCTGACTTGACGAATAAGTCTACCCATTCTTGGGCATCAAATTTCTCTGCCTTGAACATGGGGATAAAGTCTTTATAGCCAAAATCCTCCAATTCCCCCCAGTTTTCTACATGGTATTTATAAATATCTGAGGGCTGATTTTTTTCAACTATACCTTTGGGAGACCATACCACTGAATCCATATACATATTGCGGGGATACCATTCCGATCCATATGCAGGTACCGCATAAGGTCCCCAATGGATAAATATTCCCAATTTGGCATCTTTAAACCATTCGGGAACCTCATAGTTTCTTAGGGACTCCCAATTTTCTTCAAACCGTTTGGGCTGAGTTGCTTTCTTTTCCTTCCCGTTGGTGGAACATCCCGAAAATATGGCGCTCAAAATCGCTACTAATGCGGGAATTATTAAACATTTACGCTTCTTCATGCTATTTTATTAAGTTAATCTCTAGATGATACATTGGGGCGCCAGGCCTTGATCTGTTTCAATATCGACCTAAGCCTTTCTTAATCAAGGCCTCTCCTCTTTTTCCATTACCCAGAAATCATCAAAATAGAAGGTGCCATTTTGTGGAATCTGAAGCATAAATCTTCTGTTGATATCTCCGGCCAAGGCAGTATATTCAATGGACACTTCGACCCATTCTCCTCTAGGTTTATCTGCCACGTTTTCCCAGAATTGCTTCCAGTTGGTCAGTAACCATAGACTTATGCTAGGGGAAGTGGTCCCTTCTGCCACGAATATTTTATAGTTTAACAGGTAGGTTTTTCCTTGCTCCAAACTAAAGGGGGCATTAATGCTATGGATCTTACCTTGAGCTTGGCCTTCGGTTTTGGTGACTTTGAGACTATAGTTGCCCGATGCAGCCTGTTCTGTACTGTATTCTACCGTTGCGCCATTGTCCCACATAGCCTCCCAGGCTTCTCCCCCATCTTCAAATCCATAAGCGGCATTGTTTAGCAGGTTAACAGTGTGCATCTTGACTGGTACCTCCATAAATGGTTTGGGTGAGCGTTCGTCCAAAGACAGCAACTGGCCTCCCTCAAAGCTTACTAAAATTTCATCCGGTCTATAGATCTCTTGGGTCAGTTTAAGATCCAATTTGGTAGGGTCACTTGCTGCAGGGCTTACTGAAGAAACGTCAAACTCCACTCCATTTACCATTACTTTAAATAAATCCGTTCCTCCAGAGAAGGCTTTGAATTCACCATTGAAAGACATCCTTAACGTCTGATCTTCCAATTCTACTATATCACCAGACAACTCAAAAGGTTGGCTGGATGGGATCACTTTGATAGGATTCGGAATAGTGTCTCTGTCAGATCCCGCAGGGATTTTTTCTCCTGACCTTGAAGCATTCAAAAAGGCTTGAAAAACTCCCAACTTATTAAACTGAATTAGGGCTACTGAATCTTGACTACCTGCGATATTCTGTGCGGACTGGATGTCCCTGATCTGCCAACTTCGGGCATTTGGTCTCCCCTTGGTCGACAAATCCGTAAATTCTACTTTAGTACCCGCTTCTACATATAAAGTATCCTCCCCTCGGGAAACCAATTCCCCGTTATATTCTATTTGGGAGAGGGCTTCAACCTTGTCATAAACATCTACCATAAAAGCGGTGTCAAGCACCCAATACTCGCCATCCCATTTGGTACCCACTGTATCAATCCCCCTAAACGCCACGGAATCCCTGAATTTATTTATCAGTCGTACGTATTGAACTCCCGGTTTCTGAAACAACACATGAATGGTCTTGGCGGTGGACACCGTATCCCCTTCATTAATAATGAATTCGGTTAAAAGGGTGTCCTTTCTGCTAATTGAGCCGTCCAAAAAGAAATTTCCACTTCCTATTGTCCAAGTATGTTCCACGGCCCCTTGGGAAAGGTCAGAAAAACTTTCAAAATTCCCTACACTGGTCAAGTAGACTGGTTCACGTAAGAAACTGGTGTACCAGCCCAAATCGGAGAAGTCTGATGGAGCGATATAATCTTCCTCCATACAGGACACTAAGCTGGTAAAAACAGCCATTATGATGATTATATATATACGTTTCATGATCATTATCATTTTGGGTTTTAATTATTCTTCTCCTCCAATTTGTGGATTCGCAACGATCTCAGAATTTGGAATTGGCCAATAAGCATGCGCAGATGGAATAAAATTGGACGCAGCTTGTACATAATCTACCAATACCTCTCCAGGCTGTTCTTCCTCGGTAAGAATCGATGCCCATCGGGTAACCTTTTGCCCTTTACTGTTGGTAAACTCAAAATTCTTTACATAATACTGCCGCTGTGACAACTGCTCAAATCTTTCCTTCGTTATCCCCCACCTTCTTAAGTCAATTGTTCTGATCGCATTCCCTTCCAATGACAGTTCTAAAGGCCGCTCGACAAACATCAGATGATCCATCAGTTTTTGCACATCGTACGATTGATTGTCATGGGCAGCAGCAGGAAATTCTCCTGTTCCATCCATCCCCAACAACTGCAGAGCTGAGCGATGTCTGACCCTATTGATATACTTCATTGCTTCTTCTACATTACCCTCTCCCATCAAAAGAGCCTCTGCATACATCAGGTAAACATCCGCCAAGCGGATCACCCGGACATTGACACCTGAACGTAAATTGGGTACGATGTCTTTTTCATTTTCCACGTTATCCCAATTAGAGTACTTTCTGAAATAGCTTGTCTCTTTGTTATTAAAAGCCGTGGCCTCTGCTGTGCTGGTCCCATAGTATTCCAGGTCAGGGTCATCCACCAAAGCAATGGAATAGGAAGTTCTTAGGGAATATTTGCGTAAACGAGTGCTTCCATCGGTATCCGTCACATAGTTTCTGGAATCATTAATGTCCAACTGGTCATTTTTATAGGCCATAATCAACCAACAGCTTGGGTAGATGGATCTCCACCCTCCTACAGGGCTGACAGCAAAATTCAATGTATTGGAGACCTGCTCCTCGGCCCATACAGAAATCTCTGATTTATAGGCCAAAGAATAGTTTATTTCCAAAATAGATTCCTTATTCAGTTCATTGGTGGTGGTGAAATTATCGCCGATATTTTCTACCAAGGCGTAACCAAATTCCGGATTTTCTATTACGTCCTTGAAATAAGCCATCGCTTGGGCGTAATTTTCATTATATAGATGGCTTTTACCGATAACTGCCGCAGCTGACCCGGCAGTCACCCTACCCTTGTCAATATCCCTGGACCAAGATGGAGGGAGGTGCTGATAAGCAAATTCCAAATCAGCCAGATAAAAGGCCATCACTTCTTCTTTTGGACGAATAGGTTGATAGAAATCTGCTTCATTTTGTGGAACAAAATCAAACAAGGGAACATTTCCTTCATTGAATCCAGTGGTGAGATAGAAGTAAAACAACCCCCTGAAAAATCTCGCCTGAGCCAAAATAATGGTGGCTCTGTCTTTGTTGGCCTCATCATCTAAGTTGGGAATGAGTCCTTCTGAAGCGGCAATCACTTGATTGGCCCTAAATATCCCTCTATAAAGTGCATCCCATTTGTTGTTGGGGGCACTGGAAGATTCATTGAATTCCTGAAGGTAGTATTGATTGCTGGTATTCGGTCTACCCCATCCAGGCCAGGTCATATCACTCCGATTATACTCATCTGAAATGGCCAAAACATTTTGGTTTTTAAAGGCATTGTAAACAGCTATTAAACCTGCATCTAGGTCGTCTACTGTTTTCCAAAAGCTTTCAGTGGACATTTCGTTGGGGTTTACTTCCTCCAAAAAGTCACTACAGGCTGTGGCTCCCCCAAGAATAGGGAGTGCACAAATCAATAATTTATATAGGTTATTGCTAAGTTTCATGATTATTGGGTTTTAGAAGTCAAACTGAAGACCTGCTCTGTACTGTGCAGTGATAGGATAGTTTCCTTTATCAATACCTCTGGTATTGAGACCATCGTTTCCAACCTCCGGATCAAATCCATCATAGGAAGAAATGGTCAGGGGATTTTGAGCGGCGATATAAACCCTGAAATTCCTAACACCGATTTTTTCGGTAATACCCGAATTAATGGTGTAGCCAAATGCCACATTTCTCAAGCGAACAAAAGTCCCGTCCTCAATCCAAAAGTCAGTATATCCCCGGTAGTTTTCATGATCCCTTCCGCGGAATGCAGGAATCGTAGACATAGGGTTTTGAGGTGACCACTGGTACAGGATATCCAAGTGCGTACCTTGCTTGTATGCGTAGGCCTTGCTGCCATTAATGATCTCCCCTCCAAATGCCCCATACCATTGCATAGAGACATCAAAACCTTTATAATCGGCATTGAGGTTCAGGCCCATTTCGAACTCTGGCATACCGCTTCCGGCATATACCCTGTCGTCATTATTGATAAGGCCATCGCCTGCATCAGGTACTCCATCTCCATCCGTGTCCACGGTCAGGGCATCCACATACTTCAGGTCGCCCATCTTGGCCGTCGGCATAATCTCTCTGTATTCTTGAAGTTCTTCTTCGGTAGTTATCAGACCGTCCGTTTTCAAAACAAAGAAAGCACCTGCTTCATATCCCTCCTTTAGCACAGTCACCAAGTCTTCGTTGGGCAGTCCGCTGGTCACTGTACTTCCGGAAAGGTAGGCGACCTTATTGGCTCCGCTCATTTTGGTGATTTTGTTGTTATTCTTGCCATAAGTAAGACCAGCAGACCACGAGAATTTTCCTTTGTGCTGGTAATTTGCCGTAAACTCCATCCCTCGGTTATTCATGTTCCCCACATTTAGCACAACGGTCGCATTGCTCCCCGCGCCAGTGGTGGGAGGTAATAACAGCGGAAAGAGCATATCCTTTTTATTGGTATTATAAAAGTCCCCTGAAAAAGTGAACTTGTTTTCAAAAAAAGCTAAGTCAAACCCAATATTTCCTTGCTCTGTGGTCTCCCACTTTACATTTTCATTGGCAAATGCGGTCTGAATGGCTCCCAAAACCAAATTATCGCTTCCCTCAGGTCCAAAAACATAATCCTTGGCCAGGCTGATCGTTGCTGCATTACTGTAGTCTAAAAAGTTCTGGTTACCTGTAGTACCGAAACTACCACGGATTTTGAATGAATTGGCGACAGGTGCCAACGAATGCCAGAAATTTTCATCCGACACATTCCAGCCCATCGATATTGATGGAAAGGTTCCCCATCTGTATTCTTTGGAAAAACGGCTGGATCCATCCCTTCGTGCGCTCAGGCTAAGCAAATACTTTCCTTTGTAATCGTATTGTGCCCTGCCCAAAAAACCAATCAAAGAGTTGGTTCGGTCTTGTCCATACCCACTTCCAGAACCCACATTTGCATCTAAAGTTGCACCGTTCAACACCAATACGTCATTGCTGATTAAATCGAACTTTTCAGCAAAAAAGGAGGTAAACTCATATCGCTCCATAGAATAAACACCTAGCAATTTGATATTATGCTCTCCTATTTTTTTATGGTAGTTAAGGGTAGTTTCCGAGGTAAAACTCTTAGCACGGTCACTGCCGTTGTAAATTCCAGAACGAACCGTCGTAGGCAGTAACTCTCCTTCTTCATTATAAACTTTGAAAAGAGGATTCACCCGAACACGGGTATTGTTTGTGATGCTCCCTCCCATTCTGCTCATGATATTGAAAGATTTGCTGATATTATATCTTGCTTGGAAGAAACCATTTATATGGTCACCGCTACGGTTATCGGTTTGCTTCATTCTGGCGGCCATATAGCTCAGGTTTAAGGCATCATTGGTAGAGCCACTGGCATCAGATATGGTAGAAGCATTTGGATCAATAGCCTGCTGATACGGTTTTTGTTTGTAAGCATCCAATAAGAAGTTCCAGGGCGCGTATTGTTGCTCCTCCAGTCTTACTCCCAGGCCTGTATTGATCACCCAGTTACCTTTGGTATAGCCGGTATTGGCGCGGATATTGAACCGCTCAAAACCTGAATTAATAATGACTCCCTCCTGGTTAAAGTAACTACCGGTAATATTATAGTTAAGACCGTCTTTTCCTCCAGAGATATTCAAGCTGTGATTTTGGATCACCGCTTCATCATTTTGAATGATACGGGCCCAATCCGTATTATTGGTAAAACTATAGGTATTGGTTTCCAAAGGAGTCCAGGAATTGCCAAAGTTGGTCCCATTCTGATTATACTTACTCAAAAATTCCGAATACATGTACTGGTCAAAGTCCATCAAAGGTACCTGTGAAGTGATTTTTTGGATGCCATAGTAGCTATCTATTCCTACTTTCATTACTCCGGCTTTTCCCTGCTTGGTAGTGATGAGGATTACCCCACCGGCACCTCTTGTACCATATATAGCTGCCGATGCAGCGTCTTTTAGAATGTCAATCGATTCGATTTCATTCATACTCAGTTTTGGATCACCGTTATACGGTATGCCATCGACCACATAAAGCGGTGAGCTGTTACCCGTAACAGAACTCAGTCCACGAATAACAATATTGGAACTGGACCCGGGCTCTCCTGAACTGGCCGTCACATTTACCCCGGCCACTTGCCCCTGCAGGGCGGTACCTAGGTCTGCAGTAGCGGATTTGGTCAATGTCTCAGAATCCACATTGCCCACTGCACCGGTTACTTCTTTCTTTGTCTGAGTACCATAGCCTATCACCACTACTTCTTCCAACGATTGAATATCTACATCCATGGCTAAATCAAGCACCTTTTGGCCGGTGACCACCACTTTTTGGCTGAGGTAGCCTATAGAGGAAAATACTAGGGTCACCTCCTTATTGGGAATAGAAAGTTGATACTTCCCATCAATATCCGTGACAGTTCCCGTACCTGTGCCCTCGATAACTATATTGACACCAGGAAGCGTAGTTCCATCATCACTTGATGTGACGGTACCAGTTAATGATCTGTTTTGTGCAAATGCAGATGAGGCATATAAGCTCAATACCATTAGCAAAGCCAGTAGTTGTAAAAAGGACCTTGCTTGCATCCACCTTAAGGGGGGTAATCGTCTTTTCATAACATTTCGGTTAATTGGGTTAGTAAAACTCTCTGTCCGCTTTCATTCTGGAAAAAATTAAGCGAAGCTCTTTGAACAAACATAAAACTAAATAATCCCAGGACTTACCACAGATGTTAATCAAACTAACACAAATGTACAATTTCGCTTCGGAGGCTATATTGCCACATTTTTTCACCCATCTTACAGATAAAAAGCAGAAATAATCCACGCAAAGGTTCCGGTGTTTGTTTATTGTACATCCGTAAAAGTGTAAACAGCTATTAATTTCTGAGACCATCTGTAGGTAGAAAATGAGGTGGTACATCATTACAGTGACCAGTAATTGGTACAACTATTCGAAAACCTGACACCACTGAATATCCTCCCCTCAAAGGATAATCAGGAAAAAATGAATTGTCTAAAAAAATGAGGGGTGATTCCTGAAAATCTGAATTCATTTCTCACCTCCTCTAGACAAGCCGTTGGTAAGAAGCTTCCTTTCATTTCCAAAAGGAATTCTGCATAAACAGTGTAATAGGACACTGAAAGCGGTATTTTATTGAGTAGTCAGCTTTATCACAAAAGCATTTTCACCGATCTTGGGCTGAGGAAGCTTGACCAAAAGTCCTTCTTCGGTCATTTCATAGGCCAGCTGCCCCTGGTATCCCAAAAGCTCGACCTTCATTATTTCCTCTGATAAAAGTCCTTTTTTGGGCGCAAAACTTCTGATTAGCATCTGCTTTCCAGGCCAGGCCAAAGCTATCGCATACAAATGTGTATCATTGGTAGTGAACCTGATGTCCTCGGCCACGGCATCGGGGTTTTGATCTTCGCTCAAGTGTCCTTCAACAATTTCTTGTGGCCCTTCACCAAAGACCTTCCAGGGCCTGGTCCCGTAAATGGCTTCACCATTGGTTTCTAGCCATTTTCCCATTTCAAGCAAACGGCTTTTCACCGGTTCAGGAATTCGACCATCTGGCGTAGGAGGGATATTTAATAACAAGGCTCCGTTTTTACTTACCACATCTACCAAAAAGTCGATGATGCGGTTGGCAGATTTGTACCTTGGATTCGCAATATAAGACCAGGCTTCCCAATCTATTGAATCATCCGTCAACCAAGGAAAGTCTTTTTTTTCACTCATTCTGGCTCTTTCCAGATCCAGAATAGCACTTCCTTTGGCCATGTCCTCTCCCTTGTAAGTGCATACTACCTCCCTGCCCCATTCTCTTGCTTTGTTATAATAATTGGCCAGAAATTGTTTCCTGTATTGCTCACCGATGATATCCATCTTATTGTCAAACCAGATCATATCCGGCTGGTAGTTATCCATGAGTTCATTGAGCCGATCCAGCCAGTCCTGATTAAACTGATCATCGGGAAGCGGGGAGGTAGGCCGGTTGGCCATAACGAAAGTTCCTTTGGGAACTCTTGGGCCATAAAGTCCCTGGTATTCCGAATTGCCGACGTCCAGATCCGTCCGCCAAGTCGGATACCAAGCGTATAACCAATGCCGGTGGTAGGTGAGTACAAATTTCATATCCTGTTTCCTGATTGCCTTTTCCATCATTCCAACAATATCCTTCTTTGGTCCCATTTCTACCGCATCCCAGGCGGTGAGCTTACTGTCCCACATCGCAAAACCATCGGCATGCTCAGCAACAGGCCCAGCAAACTGGGCTCCTGACTGCTTGAATAGTTCGGCCCATTCATCTGGGTCGAAATTTTCAGCTTTAAACATGGGAATAAACTCTTTGTACCCAAACTCTTCAATAGGGCCAAACATTTGTTCGTGGTATTGCTGTATAGGACTGCCTTCCACATACATATGGTGGGAGTACCACTCCGTTTTGTATGCTGGCACAGAATACGGTCCCCAATGAAAATATATTCCAAACTTAGCATCCAAGAACCATTCCGGTACAGAATGTCTTTGCAGAGAATTCCACTCAGGTTGGTACACCTTTTCATTTGATTGGATGGAAGATTTACATCCTACACCCAAAAACCCAATAATAGCCAGAGAGAGAAATACCTCCCGTAAACCTTTATCTATTACTTTCATCGCTACTTTCCGTAAAATTTCCTACCGAAGCCATATTGCCTCTTTTTCATTTCTACCTGATCTCAGAACAGTCTATTTCTTTCATGATCATTTTTAATCTGCATAATACCATTCGGATAATTCCAAACCGTTTAACCAAATTCCTTTTTCTTGAGTGCCTGTCAGCTTTATGGTAACTGGCTGCTTGTTCACTACCGAAAACTCAACCACAGCTTTCCCTGGTTGGGAAAATTGCATTTCTTTTCCCTCAGTCACGTTTACTGCATGATTGGTTTTCATGGACTTGACCTCGACCATACGTTCGTAAGGAATATCGAGCACTTTTATACTTTTTAACTTTTCCTTGTTGGGATCCATCTCGTCACTGTTGCTTTTGGGCGCATGGTGCCAAGTGGTCAACTGGTAGTTTCCCTTAGGGAGCCCTTCAAAGGTCAGGTTCAGCCCTTCACTATCTATTCCCAAAAGTCCATCCCCGTATACAAAGCCATATTTACCGATTACATTCATTTCCCCCAACCATCTAATAATCCCCTCTGATGTTGCTGGAGAAACCTGAACACGGGCATGTTCAAATCCTGCCAATGCGTATACCGCGCCTTTCTCATCGCTTCCATTCCAATAATCCCAACCAAACTGCACCAATTGATCCGGAGCCCCAATATCTACTTTGATCTTTTTGAAATCATAAATCGGTTGGGCATTTTTCAGGACCATATCAGCTTGAGGGGGCACCGTCTTCACTAATGCCCTGTCACTTTGGAGTCCCTTTGCTCTGGCAGTTATGATGACCTCCCCTGCTTGTTTACCTGCTCTGATCAATACGGGAGCTACACCGTACTCAGTAAACATGGGGTTAGCATTGATATTTTCGTCGCTGCCAACAATATGAGCTCCATCAGAGGTAGAAAATTCGATCTTACCCTTATAATTCCGGATAACTGTACCTTCCTTATCGACCACTTTGGCATAGGCCATCAAGATATCACTACCGTCTGCAGTAAATTTTCTTCCTACAGTATCCACTTCCAGCTTGATCTTATGGGCTTTCCCTGGTGTTTTTGAAGTTATTTCTATAGCATTACCGTCATTAAAAATGCCTTTTACCTTTAATTCCCCCTCTTGATAAGTGATGTCCCGGAAATGGAATGGAGGATGGTCCAACCCTTGGTATTTAGGATTATTGGACGGCGTTTGCTCAGCAATTATTTTTCCATTGACGCTCAATTCTATCGCCTCTGCATTGCTGTAAATGGTCAGGGAATCGGTTGCAGGACACCAATCCTCCAATAGGTAAATAAAGGGATCGTCCCTTAATTCTGCCTTGTACCAAAACGTTTCAGGTCTTGGATACCTAAACACGGTCATTGCCCCACTTCTGGTACGATCTATTGGATCGTTGGCTTTGTCATGGGTAGGGTGAAAGGTATAGTAGGCATGTGCAGTCCAGGATATCAAGCCTGTCATCTTGGGATCAGCCATAAAAGGTGCAACCGCTTCTGCACCAACCCTGCCTTCCATTGCAAACATCGGTTCCGAACGGTCCCAAATAAACGGTCCGTACAGCATGTTCGCATTAATATCAGTAAGCCCCGAGGATTGCCACCCCGTCCATCTAGCCCCCTGTGAAGCGGTAAGTCTTACAGGGTCTTCCTGTTTGGCAGTATTGTGCATTCGAGGAACATAACCGCGATGATTGATCCCTGCTCCCCATATTACCATCGAGGGGTGGTTACGGTGGTTACGGATCATTACCCTGGCTGCTTGTTCAAAATTATCCCACCATTCAGCTTCCTTGCTTATATCAATCCATGAAGGGGCTTCCTCATAAACCAAAATGCCCAATCGGTCGCACGCATCCAATATGGCATCATCCTGCGGATAATGGGCCGTGCGCATCACATTAAAACCAAATTCCTTAAACTGCAACATATCTTTATAATGAAGAGCATCAGGTACTGCATCGCCAATATAGGGATAGTGTTGGTGTCGGTTAAATCCAATCAGTTCTATGGGCTCACCATTAAGCATAAATCCTTTTTCAGGATCAAGGCTAAAAGTCCTTATTCCAAGCGTATTTTCGACAAAATCAACAGGTTTACCGTCTACTTCCACCACCGAATTTACTCGGTACAAGTAGGGTGTTTCGATACTCCATAGCTGCACATCTTCCTCCAAGCTGCCTATTTGGTCAAACTGGAAAGTTTGACCAGCAGGCACCGTAGACTGTTGCTGTAACTTTAATACCACCAATCCATCTGCATCTATTACGCGGGTGATCAAGTTTACGATGACATTTTCTGCCCCCTCATTCTTCACACTTGTTTTGATAGCTAAAGTGGCATTTTTGTTTACTGGATCCACCGTGGGCGTAGTGATTGCCACACCTGAACTGCGTGATTCCCAGTTGAAGCCTACGTGAACAGGATCAGTTTGCACAAGGTAAACATCTCGGTACAAACCACTGAACTTCACATAATCAAAAGGTCCTGGGTCCGGCGGTATTACTTGGCTTCTTCGGTTATCGACCAGTAGAGTGAGCTGGTTTTGAGCTCCTTTTTTCACATAATCGGTAATGTCAAAGTGAAACGGAGTGTACCCTCCCGTGCGGTGTTTGCCTACATGAAGGCCGTTTACCCATAGGTCAGTGATTTGATGGGCTCCTTCAAATTCTAAAAACACTTTTTGATCTCCTTCAGGAACTGAGATGGTTTTCCTGTACCAGCCCACATTGCGGTGAAACGCTAATTGGGTTTTCTCGTCCTGCAGATCGTCTAAGGTCAGTGAAGTAAGGGCCAGGGTATGTGGCACTGAGATGTCTTCCCATGCGGAATCATCTATGTTCTTTTCAAAAAAACGGGCCTCAGGTTTCCCTAGGTAAAATTTCCAATCCTGATTAATGCTTCGTTTTGAACGATTTGTATCCGGGAATCCAAATGGCAAATCCTGTGCTTCAGCACTTACACTGGAAAATGTCAAAATAAGTATTAGAATCTGTAAAAGGTTAACAAATGGTATTTTCATTTTTGTATGATTAATGTTGACCACATCTATTCTATTCACAATCAATCTATAAAACTGATCCTGGGAAGGTAGGATCAGTAATAATCCCAGAAGTCGTATTTATCCTCGGTATGTTCCCTATCGTCGCCCAACTCTAAGGCCTTTTCCCGCATTTCGTTGCGCATGGTCTCTACCTTATCAAAATACTCAGGAAAGACAGCCAGGTTATGGACTTCCCAAGGATCCTTGCTGAGGTCAAACAACTGTGTGACCCTGGATCCTGCTTGGAAGCTCCCCGTGTCTTTTGATTGATCCTCAGCCCTGACATATTCTATCAACTTCCAATCATCTTTTCTGTAGGCCCTTTGAAACTGTCGATAAGCATGGTAGGTATAATCCCGGACCTGCGGCTGTTGCCCGTGAATAACGGGAGCCAAACTTTTCCCATCTAACCCACCCGGCACCTGTATTCCTGTGAGGTCACATAGGGTGGGCAAAATGTCGTGGATGTAGGCATAAGCCTCTTTCCGGACACCTTTTTCTTCTATAGCCCCTCCTGCAAATACCAGAGGGACATGAACACCGTCTTCATCATAAATATTTTGTTTTCCCATCAATCCATGGTTTCCCACAGCCAAACCACTGTCTCCAACCAAAACAATTAGCGTGTTATCATATTTTCCAGATTGCTTTAGAGACATAACCACTTTTCCTATTTGGGCATCCAAGTGGCTGATAATGGCGTAGTAAGATGCCAGTTCCTTCCTTACTCTTTCTTGCGTCCTCGGCCAAGGAGCGAGCTCCTCATCCCTTAAAACCATATGGCCGTTATCAAATGGATGCTGGGGCATATAGGAAGGAGGTAGTTTGATGTTTTCTTCCGGATATTGATGCACAAATTCCCTAGGAGCCTGTCTAGGATCGTGCGGCGCATGAAACGCCAAATAAATTAAGAAAGGCTGTTGGTCTCTATATCCACAAATATATTTGACGGCTTCGTCTGCAAAAATCTCTGAAGTATGTGGACCGAAATCCTCTGAGGCAACAGGTCCTCTTTCTTCATCCCCCTTCAAACTTGATCGGTACAACGTACCTTCTTTGCTCTTTCTGATCAAATAGGCGTCTTTTTTTGGAAAAATCCCCTTTGGATCCCAATCCCACAAGGGCATCCTGAAATGATCCACCAAATATATTCCCCTGCTCATCACAGCAGCACCATCTTCAAAAGACCTTACCAAAGAAGCATTGTCCTGGTGCCATTTGCCGACCATATAGGTATTGTATCCTGCCGTCTTAAAGATTTCGCCCAAAGTCAGGTGCCCCGTAGGAATATGATGCCCGGCACCTTCCAAATTAAATACATTTTTTCCAGTCAATAGCATAGCCCGACTTGCCACGCAAGTGGCACCGGTAAAAGCCCCCATTAAAAAAGCTTTGTCAAATGTCACCCCATCAGCTACCAAGCGATCCATTTGGGGGGTACTGAGCTCCATATCTCCCAAAGCGTGAACGCCAGTATAGCGATGATCATCCGTATATATGATCAAAACGTTTGGCTGCTTGTTTGGGACTTCCTGAGCCCATACCGATCTTGAAAAAGTGGCAAAAAGCAGGATAAGTCCAGAGAGGCGGTATATGCTAAGATTAATCTTATGGGTTTTCATAAGAAATTTTCAGTTTTGGCTCTTCAATATCTTCCAGAAGAATGGCTTTTCTTTTGTCCGCTCCCTGAACAGAAAAATCCACATTGCTTACTTCCATCAACCCAACATGCCTGGCCATCATACCATAGGCTGGCAATACACCAAAAAAACTAAACTCAGGGTAACGCTCTGGCATCTCATCTACTGTTCTGTTTCTATGAGTTTCTTTCCCTCCCCCAGGTACTTGAATAGTGATGTTTTTCAGTTTGATATGGCCAATCCGATGCCCTTTGGTACCGGTAATAAATATGGCCGAGGGAGGATTTATCCGGGATGCTTCCTGGCTCCTGGTGGTCGCTTTCAAATTCCTGATGGAAATTCCATCGATGGAGCCCACCTGTTGTTTCGGGGCTTCACGGTAAGTTCTCAACCTTTCACCCAAGCGAATGAATACCGGCATTTCCGTTTGGGACATGGTGATGTTGGATATATTGATATTTGAAATGTTGGCACCGTCCACGCTTAGGATTTTAATGCCTCCCCCACGGGTATCCCTGATTTGGCAATCCTGAATGCTGATATCGTAAAAATCCCCCATAGACTCCGTTCCAAATTTTATTGCCCCCCAGTCACTTTTAAGTTCACAATTGTGGACCTTTATATCACAAGTAGGCTGGGGGCTGGTGGTTTTAAAGCAAATGGCATCATCACCGGTATCTATGCGGCAGTCAGAGATCACTACCCCATGACTTGAGTCGAGGTCTATTCCATCGTTATTTTTATGGGCATGGGAATAGATGCTTACCCCGCTTACCTTTATCTTACTCGATTGATAAAAATGGCAGGTCCATGCGGCTGGTTGACGCAACGTCAATCCTTCTACAGTAATTCCTTTGCTTTGAACAAAGCGTAACAGAAATGGGCGGTCAGCCATTAAGGCTTCCAAGTTTTCTTCCTTAACCCCTTCACTCTTTAGAAAAGGGCTAAGATGTGCTGCCTGAAAAAGTGCTCCCCTACCATCAATGACTCCTTCTCCTGTTAATTTAATGTCGTGAACATTTTTTGCGCCAATGAGGCACTTGCCCCTAATTTGCCCCGTGGCATCCACAAAGGCATCGATACTCTGATAATCTCTCGGGTCGTTACTGCCCAGCAGGTATGCTTCTTTTTCCAAATGCAAATTCACACCATCCCTAAACAAAATGGTTCCTGATATAAATTTACCTCTTGGGATAATGACAGTGCCTCCTCCATCACCGGCCACTTTATCTATAGCTTGCTGTATAAATTGAGTATTCAGTGACAAACTGTCTCCTTTGGCCCCGAAATCGGTTATCACAACACTTTTTTGTGCTACAACTTGAAAGAAAAGATTGCCAAGAAAAATAGTTAAACAAATGATCTTTCTCATGATTAGTTGTGGTTAACGTCTATTCCATTCCCTTCCTTCAAGAGTACATAATCTGATTTTACATGACTGATGTCATGGTACTTTACATCTTCCAGTACCACCGGAGGCCTTTTATCTTCCCCCTTACTTTTGATAGCGATATGATGCAAGGTCAACCCTTCTATATGTCGAAAGTAAAAAGCCGAAGCGGGTAAAGTCCCGATCAAATGAAATTCGGGCCACCAACCTTTAAGTACTTCTAATGTGTACTCTGGAAGATCAGTCCTAGCTGCATCGGCCATACTACCGCCACCAGGTATCACAAAATGGATATTGGAAAAAGTAAGGTCACGGATAGGATTCCCCGGCATTCCTGTGACAAAAAAAGCGGTGTTTTTATCCTGCCCTGCATTATCAACAAGTATATTGTCAAATATAAACCCATGCATATCATCCATAGGATAAACTTTTTCGGGTGCATCTACGCAGGCCCGCTGCTGGGCAAATGTCATAAAAACTGGGCGGGGTACATTTTTCATGACCAAATTGGAGAACGTCATGTTCTTCATTTCCCCACCTTCATTCATCTGGATCTTAAGGCCTGAATCCTGAATATCCCTAAAAGTGCAGTTGGATACGGCCACCGACTCAAAATCCCCCCGGGAGAGGAGACCGATCCGCATACCTGCCCATTTAGAGGTGAAAGTACAGTTGGTGATGGTAATATTTTTACAAGCTATATCGGGATCAGAAGCTTGCAGACAAATGGAATCGTCGCTGGTATCAAAGGAAGAATTGGCCACCCTTACATTTTGACAACCATCAAAGTCAAGTCCGTCCCCATTATGATTTACCCGACTGTGGATCTGAATGCCATCTACGCGTATGTTTTGACAATATAGCCAGGCAACAGTCCACGCAGCTGGATTTAACAACGTGACATCTTGAAGGCTTATATCTCTGCAGTTCAAAAACCGCATCAACATGGGACGGCCTGTCTTATTATTAAAATTTTTAATATGTCCATTTCCATCAATGATCCCACCGCCCTGAATTGAAAAATCATTGGCGTTCTGTGCAAAAATCAGACAGCGATCCATATGCGGTTCGTTCTTATACATGTTTTTATAGGTGTCCAGGGTATAATCGACAATATCTGGGCTACCCAACAGCACCGCTCCCCGGGAAATCCATAAAGTGACCCGACTTTTTAGATAGATTGTTCCTGTAAGCACCGTATGTCCGGCAGGAATAAGCACACGTCCTCCCCCTTGTTCAGTGCAATGATCAATAGCATTTTGGAGGGCTTCTGTATCCATTTGCTGACCATCACCCATTGCCCCAAAATCTAAGACATTATAATCAGTGGCCTTGACAGCACTGGTCATGAGACAGAATAGTAATAGTACAATGGCTTTCTTCATGATTTATTTCCTTTCACCGCTCTTGGCATGATCAATGATTTTCTGACGTGCAGCCTCTTCTTTTAAGACGTTCTCCGCATGGGGATCTTGCCATGCAGCAGGGACAGTGCCTTGATTCCAGGAACGGTATCTATTTTTCATCGCTTCAAGCTTTTCTGGAAAATCCGACGCTAAATTTTCCTGTTCATAGGGATCTTTTGCAATATCAAACAGGAAAAAATCTTCCTTGTACCCTGAATAAACCATTTTATAATCTCCATCCCGGACGGCATACCCTGCCCCATCAGAATACCTCCAGTACAGCATCCGCTTAGGATTATCCCCTATATTTCTAAGATAAGGCAAGAGGTTTAGTCCATCGAGTTCTTTAGAAGGTTCAGGCAAACCGGCCGCTGCAACCACCGTGGGAAATATATCCAAGGCAGATATGGGATGATCATATTTTTTTCCGCCGGAAAAACCTTTTGGCCAAGAAATAAGGAAAGGAACCCGTATTCCACCTTCGAAAAGCATTCCTTTATGTCCCCTGAAAGGCCCGCTACTGGCACCATGCAAATGGGCGCCATTATCGCTATAGAATACGATCAGGGTATTTTCATATTCCCCAGTATCCTTAAGTTTCTGGATTACCCGGCCGATTCCTTCATCCATTCCTACCACCATGGCCGCATAAGCAGCCCTGTCACCATCTTCTATATAAGCTACTTTCTCTAGGTATTTAGAAGGGGCCTGAATTGGAGCATGAGGCGCATTATAAGCCAAGTACATAAAAAATGGCTGATCAGTCAGGGCATACTCATCAATATAATCCAGAGCTGCATTGGTAAAATCATCGGTCAGATAAGTCAGTTCCTCTTTGGCTACCAGCTTACCATTCCGTCGTACTCCTTCCTCTTTGGACTTATTGCCGGTATTTCCCCAGTAATCTAAGCCCCCACCATAAAACCCAAACCAATCTTTAAATCCACGTTGATTGGGCCAAAATTTATTATGATCTCCAAGGTGCCATTTTCCTATGGCAGCAGTGTGATACCCATTTGAAGACAGGTATTCCGAAATGAGCAGTTCACCCAAAGGAAGGCCGTCATTCTCGGTGACATTTTGATAGGGAATATTATTTTCATGGCCAAAGCGCTGCTGATACCTACCAGACAAAAGCCCGGCACGGCTTGGACTACAATAAGGGTGTGAAGCATACCCCTGGGAAAAGACGATTCCTTCTTTTGCCAGTTGATCCAAATGGGGAGTAGGAATATCCGTTCCTCCGTTAAAGCCTACATCTCCCCAGCCTTGATCATCGGAGAGGATAATCAGCACATTGGGTGCTTTTTTCTCTGCTTGCCCATAACAGGAGCCAAAAGCCACAAAAAAAACAAGGATTAATGGAAAAATCCGAAGAATCATTATCGTATTATTTTAGGTATAATTATGTATTGTTAATGGACTTGATTAGATCCCACCTGTAAAGAGTATAGATTTATTATTTAGTCTTTACTCCGATCGGTAGCTTCGGCCTGCTTCTTGCTCGCTTTC
>NZ_BAAHAP010000070.1:0-28918 GCF_054777495.1 Echinicola sediminis
TGGTATTTCGACTCCAAATATTGAGGGCTTGGCCAAAACCGGCCTGGTTTTCGACCATGCTTTTTCCAATGGCCCCGTTTGCAGTGTGGCCAGATCTACCTTGATTGCGGGAGCTTATGCTCCTAGGCTAGGTGCTCAGTTTCATAGAAAACTTCAACCTGTTCCCCTTCCTGAGGGCTTAAGCATGTTTCCTACTTATTTAAGAGCAGCGGGTTATTACACCACCAATAATTCCAAGGAAGACTATAATTTTATCAAAAATGAGGGCGTTTGGGATGAGTCTTCCAATAAGGCCACGTTTAAAAACCGGGCGGAAGGGCAGCCCTTCTTCCATGTTTTTAACATTGCCATTTCGCATGAGGGCAGCTTGCATTTTAAGCACGCAAAGATGGGCGAGGAGCCTATCCATCAACTCCCCGATGCGGGAAAACTGCAGCCGAATCATCCCAATACAGCGCTTTTTAAATATACCCGAGCACAGTATTTGTCCAAAATACAGGCCATGGACCGGAAGGTTGGAGAAGTACTGGCCGAGCTGGAGGATGCTGGGCTGATGGACGATACCTTTGTGTTTTATTTTGGAGATCATGGAGGGGTAATGCCGGGGAGTAAGGGCTACCTTTATGAAACAGGTTTACATGTTCCTCTGGTGATCCACGTCCCTGAAAACTATAAGGATCTGGTGAATTATCCCCTGGGCAGCAGGGTTTCCGATTTTGTGAGCTTTGTGGATTTCGGCCCCACGGTGCTTCAGCTGGCCGGGGTGGAAATTCCGGAACAAATGGATGGAAAACCCTTTATCGGGCTGAAGCAGCCATATGAAAATGACCTGACTTTTGGATATGCCGATCGTTTTGATGAGAAATACGACCTGGTCCGATCGGTTCGAAAGGGGAAATACAAATACATCCGCAATTATCAGCCTTTCAACTTTGATGGTCTGATGAATGATTACCGTTACCGGCAATTGGCTTATAAGGAATGGGATGACTTGCATAAAGCAGGTCAGTTGAATGCGGCGCAAGCGCTCTTTTTTGAAGCTAAGCCACCAGAAATGCTTTTTGATGTGGAAAAAGATCCCTTTGAGATCCATAATCTGGCCGAGGATCCGAAGTACCAAAAGCAATTGTTGGAGCTCAGGAAAGTGCTGAAAAGTTGGGTGAAAGGAATGCCCGACTTATCCTTCTATCCAGAATTTGAATTAATCAAGAACGGCTTTGATCATCCGGTAAAATTTGGTCAGCAGCACAGAAAGGAGATTGCCAAGTATGTGGATCTGGCAGATTTGATGTTGAAGAGCTATTCTGAAGTGGAAAAGCCATTGCTCAAAAGTCTGAATTCAGATGATAAATGGGAGCGTTATTGGGCTTTGATGGTGGCCAGTACATTTGGTGATGAAGCCAATCCGTTGGTTGATCGGATAAAATCCATTGCTCAAAATGATCCCGAAATTATCAATCGGGTTCGGGCTGCGGAGTTTTTGGGCTTGACGAGAAATGAAAATCCAGTGCCGGTCATGACGGAGGCCCTGTACCGTTCCGAAGATGGCAATGAAGCCCTGCTGATTTTGAATTCCATCGTGTTGATGCAGGACGGGGCTGGGACCTACAAATTTGATCTTGACTTGGATAACATCAATGTTTCTGTGAAATCCAATGCAGAAGTGAAAAGAAGGCTGGATTATTTGGTCAAGCCATGACAAAAAGGTTTAAATTCGGAGCATGTTCGATTTTCGATTACAGGTTTTTCATACTGTTGCCAAGCGCTTGAATTTCACTAAAGCCGCAGAGGAGCTGTATATTTCCCAGCCAGCGGTGACCAAGCATATTCGTGAAATCGAGCGGCATTACCAGGTGAAGCTTTTTGACCGTAGGGGAAGTAAGATTTCCCTTACCCCTGCAGGTAAAACTTTATACGAACATGCGGATAAGATTTTTGCCATTTACAGGGATTTGGAGTTTGAGCTTAACCATTTCACCCAGGAGCAAAGAGGTGAATTGAGGATTGGAGCCAGTACGACCATTGCCCAGTATATCCTGCCGCCGATCTTGGCCGCTTTTCATGAGAAGTTTCAGGACATCCGGCTTTCGCTCAGCACGCACAATACCGAGCAGATTGAGCGGTCTTTGGAAAGTGGAGAAATAGACCTGGGCATCATCGAAGGACGTTCCAAGCAGCCGCAGTTTAAGTATACCGAGTTTACCAAGGATGAAATTCTCCTTATCGCCCGTACCGATCATCCACTGTCCAAAAAGGAAGGGCTCAGCAAAGAGGAACTTATGGAAATCCCCATTTTGATGAGGGAACCAGGCTCGGGAACCTTGGAGGTGATGGCGCATGCCCTGAAAAGCCTGGATGTCAAACTGGGCCAATTGAAAAAGGAGATGCAGCTGGGCAGTACCGAAAGCATGAAACGCTATCTGATGAATTCTAATGCTATGGCCTTTTTATCGGTATTTACCGTTCTTGAGGAACTCAAAAACAAAACATTTACGGTGATGGATGTGGATGGACTAGCCATCGAAAGGCATTTTTTATTCATTCAGCCCCATGGGCAAAAAGAGGGGATTGTGGATCTCTTTATGAAATTTGCGCTTCATTATAACCTCAGGTAATCGAAGATTGCTAAAAACGATTTCCATTAGATCAACGGTGTCTGCAAATTTGTAATAACCAAATCAAGGGTTATTACAATGGGCAAAGTCAAAGACATCAACCGGAAAATCATTGAGCTTCCTGGCTTATGGGATCAGCGTTTCGCCATCCGTGAAATTCTTTTTTGCTTGGTTGCTTTGTCCTGTTTTTTGTCGGTGATTTCTGCACCTATTGCCCTTTTGATGGGCTTGGTTTTCGCCAATTTTATCGGTAACCCTTTTCCTGCCTTATCCCAAAAACTGGCAGACTATTCTCTGCAACTGGCGGTGGTCGGTTTGGGTTTTGGAATCCAGGCCAAGGAAGCCTTTAGTGTGGGGCAGCAAAGTTTTTGGCTGACCGTTTTTTCCATCAGCGCTACCTTGCTATTGGGATGGGGTTTGGGAAAGTTATTGAAGATAGATCCCAAGACAGCTTTTCTGGTTGCTACGGGTACAGCCATTTGCGGGGGGAGCGCCATTGCAGCTGTTTCGCCGGTGATCAAAGCCAAACAACATCAGATTTCTATGGCACTGGGAGCAGTATTCGTCTTGAATTCCATCGCTCTCTTTATTTTTCCGCTCATTGGGCAGTGGCTGGGAATGAGTGCAGAGGAGTTCGGCACCTGGTGTGCCATCGCTATTCACGATACGAGTTCGGTGGTCGGGGCAGCCAGCCAATATGGAGAAAAGGCCTTGCAGATTGCCACGACGGTGAAGCTTGCCCGGGCACTATGGATTATTCCTTTGGCTGTGCTCATAGCCTTGTTAGGGGGCAAAGGGCAGGGGAAAATAAAAATACCCTATTTTATCGGTTTGTTTGTAGTGGCGGTTATCGCCAACAGTTACCTTGCCATTGACCGGTATAGCGAGGGACTTTCTGCTTTGGCCCAAGCCTTGATGACTTTTGCTCTGTTTGTAATAGGCTGCGGGCTTTCCAGGAAACTGCTTTTTGCCGGGGGGCTGAAGACATTGGCGCAGGCCAGTGTTTTGTGGATGGTCATTGCGGGTGCTATCCTGTGGCTGGTCGTGAAGTGGGTTTAAGAGTCAAAAGAAGATTAATTGGGCAAAGTAAATTTCAAAAAGAAGTCCACGAATTACACGAATTTACACGAATTTTTTTTCTTGGCAGAAAGGAGGACAACAGGTTTAAAAAAACACTCTGATGGCCAGCAAAAGGCCTAAATACTTGGTGCGAAGTTAGGACTTAGTCCCTTTTTCGTGCCAATTAGTGAAATTAGTGGACAAAAAAAGTGCTGAATTGATATCCAGCACCTTTCTTATTATTGGCTTTTTTACTTCTCAAACTCCGCCTTGGCCTTGTCCAGAAAATCCACGAAATTTTGTGGGTTGGTATCATAGGCTTTTGGTGTGACCAGCATTTCTTCCTCATGGTCAAGGATGACATAGTAGGGCTGGGCATTATTGTTGAACTTGGTGATCTGGAAATCGGCGTTTTGCTTGCCGATGGTCTTTTTCACTTTATTGTCATAAGCCGAGGTGTACCAGTCCGCTTCCGGTAGCTCTGTTCTTTCGTCCACATAAAGAGCGACCAACACAAAGTCGTTTTTCAGTCTTTTCAGTACCTCGGGATCTGACCATACCTTGGCTTCCATTTCGCGGCAGTTGACGCAGCCGTGTCCGGTAAAATCAATGAACAGGGGTTTGTTTTCTTGTTTTGCCACTCTCAGGGCCTGTTCATAATCAAAGTAGCCTTGTAGGCCATGAGGTAAATGCAGCAGGTCCGCAAATTTAGGTTTTTCGGTCATCGGGTTATCCTCCGAGACAGCCCCTTTATTTTCCCGGATCAGTTTTTCCACATTAAAATCATGTGTAGACATCGGGGGAAGGTAACCACTAAGGGATTTAAGCGGGGCGCCAAATAATCCAGGGATCAGATAGATCACAAAGATGAAAGTGGTGATGGCCAGCAAAAGTCTGGGAACACTGATGGCTTCCATAGGGGAGTCGCCGGGTAACCTTAGTTTGCCCAATAAATAGAAGCCCAGCAAAGCAAAGATCACGATCCAAATGGCCAGGTAGATGTCCCGGTCCAGCAGTCCCCAGTGGTACACCTGGTCGGCTACGCTGAGGAATTTAAAGGCCAAGGCCAGTTCCAAAAAGCCCAATACTACTTTTACGGAATTTAACCAACCACCGGATTTGGGCAGGCTATTGAGCCATTCGGGAAATACTGCAAACAGGGTAAAAGGAATGGCAAAGGCCAGTGCAAAAGCTCCCATGCCCAATATGGGCTTGAGGATTTCGCCTCCTGCAGCCTCGATGAGGATGGAACCGACGATCGGTCCGGTGCAGGAAAAGGATACCAGCACCAAGGTGAAAGCCATAAAGAAGATGCCCGTGAGGCCTCCCTTGTCAGCTTTGGCATCTATTGTATTGACCAATCCGCTAGGGAGGGTGATCTCAAACAGCCCCAAAAAGGCGAAGGCAAAGAAGATAAACACCAGGAAGAAAAAGATGTTGGGCAGCCAATGGGTGGAAAGCCAATTGGCAAACTCAGGTCCCTGAATGGCGGCAACGATGGTTCCTGCCAAGGTGTAGATAAGAATGATGCTCAGTCCATAAATGATGGCATTCCTTATGCCATGTGCCTTGGATTGGCTCCTTCCCGTAAAGAAAGTTACTGTCATAGGAATCATCGGAAATACACAGGGAGTCAGCAATGCTGCCAGTCCACCTAAAAATGCCGCAATCACGAAGGGTAACATGGAAGTGGCATCGCCCTGCTTACCTTCCGGAGCCAGGCTTACTTCAGGAATTTTGGTGCCTTGTCCCTTGGTGTCAGCTGTTTCAGTTTTCACCGCCTGGGGAGCAGCGGCTTCCGTGATTTCTGTTTGGATGGTGTCTTTATCATTTTCCTCAACCGCTTCTTCGGGAACTTTTTTCTCCTTTACCGAAGGGGCCTCTGTGCCGGCAGGTGCAGGTTTCTCCACTTTTTGGGCAATTGCATTGATGGTTTTGTTGAAGTCCTCATCATAAGGCACACATTGACCGGTAATGTCGGAACACATCTGATAGGACATCACTCCACTTACCTTTGCCTGCTCGTCCGTGATTTTTACCTTCTGCCTGAATTCGGCCTTTCCGGTAAAATAGCTGACCTCTCCTTCCCAAATTTCATCCATCTTTCTTTTGGGCGATACGGGCTCCAGGTTGCCGATTTTTTCCAGACCTGAAGAAGCTTCTAAGCTGAGCTCTGTGAGCATGGGCCCCAGATCAGGATCAAAGTCGTTGGAGTAAATGTACCAGTTTTGGGGAATTTCAGCCTTGAAGATCAGGGTGACTTCTTCTCCCACGCTTGGATTGTCTTTGGAGACAGTCATCTGCCACTTTGGAGGCTGGATGATTTGTGAGAATGCCGAAAGGCTAATTAGAAGGAAAACCAGCGTAAGCTGAAGCGATTTAGAAAGGGTACTCATTCCGTTGTTTATTATTACATATGAATAAAGGTATTACAGGAAGAATTCTCGATTAGTTCCTTACAAGAAAACCACAAAAGAAACTCCGTATCAATGAGATCCTGCCGAAAGGACCAGATTTAATTTACGGTTGATTTCCTTTGTGGTTGTATCTTTTAACTGTGAAAAGCTTATTTGCCCGAAAGTTTTCGGAAAGTTTTGAAGAAGGCAACAATGGTTTCAATGCCCATCAGGTAGTTTTTTACCCCGAAATGTTCGTTGGGAGAATGGATGGCATCCGTGTCCAGGCCGAAGCCCAACAGAATGGGGTCCAGTCCCAGTTCTTCCTGAAACAGGGAAGTGATCGGTACCGAGCCACCTTCACGGGTAGGGATCGCTTTTTTACCAAATACTTCCATGACGGCCTCTTCGGCTGCCTTGTATCCGACAGAAGAGGTAGGCACCACACAGGGTTTGCCTCCATGGTGAGGGGTTACTTTTACTTTTACCGATTCGGGGGCCAGTGACTCAAAATACTTTTGGAAGAGCTCCGAAATTTCGTGGTGGTTCTGATGGGGAACCAGTCGCATGGAGATTTTGGCGTAGGCTTTTGATGGAAGGACGGTTTTGGCTCCTTCACCGATATACCCTCCCCAGATACCGTTCACATCCAATGTAGGACGGATGCCGGTGCGCTCGATGGTGGTATAGCCCGCTTCTCCTTCCTCTGATTTGATGTCCAGCTTCCGCTTATAATCCTGTAGGTCAAAGGGGGCTTCATTCAGCTTCTTGCGGTATTCAGCAGAAAGTTCTTCTACTTTGTCATAAAAACCTGGAATGGTAATCTTTCGGTCTTCATCCTGAAGCTGCGCGATCATTTTACAAAGGATGTTGATCGGGTTGGCCACAGCACCACCATAGCTGCCACTGTGAAGGTCACGGTTGGGGCCGGTCACTTCCACCTGCATATAGGCCAGTCCCCTCAAGCCCACCGTCACCGATGGGGTATCCAAAGAAAGCATACTGGTGTCCGAGATCAGCACCACATCCGCTTTGAGCTTCTCCTTATTGGCTTTGATGAAGTTTTCCAGATTGTCCGATCCAACTTCCTCTTCACCTTCAATCATAAATTTTATATTGCAGCTCAGCTCACTTTCAGCCATCATGGCCTCAAAAGCCTTGACATGCATGTAAAACTGCCCCTTATCATCGGCAGACCCACGGGCAAAAATAGCTCCCTCGGGATGTAGTGCTGTTTTTTTGATGACTGGATCAAATGGTGCAGAGTCCCAAAGTTCATAGGGATCGGCAGGCTGAACATCATAGTGTCCGTACACCAATACGGTGGGCAAGGCCGGATCAATGATTTTTTCACCGTAGACCACCGGATAGCCTGGCGTTTCGCAGACTTCCACCTGATCAGCTCCCGCTTCGATCAGACTTTCCTTTACGAAGGCTGCGGCTTTGAGCACATCTGCCTTAAACTTTGGGTCGGCGCTTACTGAAGGGATTCGAAGTAGATCCAATAGCTCCTGAAGGAACTTTTCCTGATTTTGCTGGATATAATCTTTCGATGCCATATTTGGGATTTTTGATTGAAAATGAGAAAGCCCAAAATTACATTTTTAAAGCCATCATTCCGAGGTTTGCCAAAAAATTGCAGAAGGCACGGGTTGGCCGTTTTGGAAAAACAGTAAACCCTTAGCTTAAGAGCAGCAACCTGACTGCCGTATTTGACCGATTCTGCCTGTTACTTGAACTTGACCACTTTGCCATGGGCTTTGGAAGTCATTTCTTCCGGTATGGCAGTGGTAATCTCCTTGTAGAGGAGCTCTACCAACCGTTTTTTTAGAAAGCTCCTGGTCAGGATAATGCTTGCTTCACGCATGGGCTGTTCGCCGGAAAAGGGCCTGATACGGGACTTTTCTTCCTCGCTGAGATCAACAGTGGCCAGCTCTGGCAGCAGGGTCACGCCCTTGTAACGGTTGACCATGTTTTTGAGGCCTTCCAGCGAACCGCTCTCATAATGGAAGTTCATGCGCTGGAATTTGTTTTGGTTGCAAATGTTGAGGACTTGGTCCCTGAAGCAATGGCCTTGCTGGAGCACCCAAAAATCATCCACCATCAGGTCTTTTATTTCTATGGCCTCCTTTTCCAGCAAAGCATGGTCTTTGGAAAGGTAGGCATAGAATTTTTCGTAAAACATGGGTTTTTCCACAATGCCCTGTTCATCCAAAGGGGTGACCACAATGCCAAGATCCAACTCATCATTGCGTACCCGCTTGACGATTTCTTCAGTGATCAGTTCCTCTACCTGAAGACGGACCTGTGGGTATTTTTCAAGAAATTTTTTGATAAATAGATGTAAAAGGTAAGGGGCAAGGGTAGGGATAATCCCCAGCTTGATCACCCCGCTGATATTGCCTTTTAACTGGGCAATCAATTCATAAATCCCCTTACTTTCGGAAACCACCTTTTTGGCCTGTTCGATCAGTTGGCCGCCGATTTCTGTAGGGATAACCGGCATTTTGGATCGGTCAAAAATCACCACATCCAACTCACGCTCCAGCTTATGGATCTGTGCGCTAAGAGTGGGCTGGGTTACAAAACAAGCTTCTGCTGCGTGTCCAAAGTGTCGGTGCTTGTCCACCGCCAACACGTATTCCAATTGCTGAATGGTCATTTGCCGGTTTGGTTTTTAGCCTTTAAAAACATGCCTGCAAATATAGGGATCTTTTCCTTTTATTTAGACTTGATTTAAATAATAATCAAAAACCGGCTGGGTACTCACTTTTTGGAGAGGCATTATCCTCCTTTTAAACCTTATTATTCCCAAAATTCATCCATACCAATAATTCCTTTTAAATTTACTGGATTAGGCAAAGTAATGTAAAACCTAGACATCAAGTTAATGAGCTTACTTACGCTTCATCAGATCGGTAAAAAATTTCCCCAAAGCAAAGAGTTCACATTGCAGGATATTTCCTTTGAGGTGAACGAGGGAGAAATTCTGGCTATTGTTGGAGAAAATGGATCTGGTAAAACCACCTTGCTAAAGCTGATAGCTGGATTGGAACATCCGGATAGCGGAAGCATCGTTTATTCGGGGCAGACTATCGTCAACGGCAAATCTTCAGTGCCTGCCAATCACAGGGAGGTGGGGGTCATTTTTGAAGACTATGCTCTTTTTCCTCAAATGACGATTTTGGAGAATGTTCGTTGCGCTCTTCATCGTCAGGAGAAAAACGCCAAGCAAATCGCCATAGATACCCTGGCTTTGGTGGGTTTGGAAAACAGTATGGGGGTTTATCCGCATCAACTTTCTGCTGGTCAAAGGCAGCGATCCGCATTGGCCCGGGCCTTGGCTTCCAGGCCCAAACTGCTCTTGCTGGATGACCCGTTCAGGGCGCTGGACACGCGCTTCAAAAATGAGATAGGCGAGGATCTTCACGATATTGTCAAAAGCAGTGGGGTGACAGCCATTTTTGCCAGCCACCATGCCAAGGATGCCCTGTCGGTAGCCGATAGGATTGCCATCCTCCATAAGGGTAAGCTTCAACAGGTGGATACACCTGCGGATATCTATAAGCGTCCGGCGAATTCCTACGTGGCCAATTTTTTTGGCAAGCGCAACGAGATTTTGGCCACTCCAACCGAAGATGGTTTTTACTGCGGTTTTGGCTTCATCTCTACTCCTCAATCCGGAAACTATACCGGGAAAGTAAAGATCCTTTTCCGCTCTGAAGATGCGCGGATCAAGAAAAATGAGGAGCAACCCTTAAGCGGAGAGGTTGCCCGCACACTCTATTACGGTGATCACCAAATTGTCAAATTGGTGGATGATGAGGGGAAGCAAATCAGTATCAAGACTCCTCCCGGTAAGAGTTTTACCAAAGGCGACCGTTTGTTTTTTACCATGAACAAATATGAAATAGAAGACGCTTTCTAAAATCAGAATGGAAATCATGGGCACCTCCATCCATCGGAATTTGCCTGTGGAATCCATTAGGATTTGATGGCTTCTGTTTGCTTTAAAGAAACCTACCTTCCAAGGAATCCACATCTTGGTAAAGATAGGAGAATGTACAGGAATACCTCCAACATGTCCGGCTTAGCCCTGTGCATTTTATCGGCGGATTTTTTCATTCGGAGATTAAGCCTTATTTTTCGGGTTGATTCAGGCAGTTACGATTTACCAATGGAGTCATTTCCTTTGTGTTAAGAGGCTAAACCAATTATTTTAATGAGCAGAATAGTTACAGGAAATTTCTTCCATTGTTATGCTACAGCCAATGATAAACGGCTTTACCTGAGAGACATTCAAAATTTGGTCAGGATTAAGAATGCAGGCCATGGGGTGAAGCAAGTAGTGCTGTACATCGCCATTAGTGAAGTCAGAGGGGTGAATTTTTTTGATAAGCTGTTTGTCAAGACAGTAAAAAAACTTTTTCATCAACATCCTGATATTGAGCTCAGGAGCATATATTTTAAAGGCAATAAAGGCAGGGACTTCAGCTCCTATGCCTCACTCCATCGAAAAGTGAAAGACCAGGCGGGAAAGGAAGATTTTATTTTTTTTCAGAACAGAAGCGCTTATGGTCCTTATCGGAAAAATTGGTTGGCGTCATTTAAGGAGCAGTTTGAAAAATTTGATGATGTGGCCATTTGTGGCAGTACCATCAATTTCAATGACCATCATGAGCGAAGTACAGCCAGCGCTCCGCACGTGCAAAGCTATGCCTTTCTCACCAAGCTGAAATACCTGGAGATGTTTGGCGGCTGATTTCCGGCCGAAGAAGAAACTGATCGTTTAAAAATTATCCTTAATGGTGAGATAGGGCTAAGTCAGTATTTTTTGAATAAGGATTTCAAGATTACCTGTATGGAATGGCAGGATAAGGCTATTTCAAATAGTTGCGAGGCACTGTATGCGAAAGACATTAAAATTGCTGTCCAGGGCAATCACCAGTTTTACCACCGAAAGTATTTCAGAAGAAACAAGCATCCCAAGGTAAAAAATCCTTTGATCAAACCTGTGATGATCTATTTAAGAAGCATGTGGAAACGCCAATAAAAAAAGCCAGCTTAGCTGGCTTTTTGTTATTTCACGTATCCTTTTCTTTTCAAGATGGTTTCCACAAATTTTCGCTCATTTTCCGTATTGAAGATCTTAAACGGAAGGTGGATGAACTGGGCTTTGGACATGACCAGGATAAAGGCATCTTTGGTGATTTCTGCCCTTTTGATCATGGACCAGTTGATGGGCATTCCTTGCTTTGTATTGATTTTCATAAGGACCTGTCTGCTGTCTATTTCATAGGCCAGCTTGTCAAACATGACTTTATTTTGTTCCATTTGGCTTACACCGGCAAACTGGATTACCCAAAACAGGAGGTAAAGCAAATAAGCAACAACGGCCATGCTGATCCACCACCAAGAAGGGATCCAAAAGTAACCACATGCGATAGCTACTGCAATAAGGATAACCCACCATTGTTCCTTTAAAATATTTTTAAGACCCATTTTTACATAGGTTCCTGTTTCAAGTTTATACTTTTTGGTTTTTACGATCATGGCAATAGTTTTTCGAACCGCAAATATCCGATGATATGAGTTATTTAACAAACGGAATCCTGATTAGCATGCATTTTTTTAGGAAATCAGGTGTTCTGGAAGAGAGGGGCTTATTAAAGTGGTTCAGGGAATGGAGGATAGCGCTTGCTTGGCCCTGTTCTATAAAGTGCCTCCAACAATACGGAAACTTATAGAAGTTTCTATGCAGGATAGCCCCTTAACTTGTTGACTTCTACCGATATTTCTTGTAAATTATCGTAAACCTAAATGCATTGACAATGAGCAGTCTTATCATCGATATGATCCTCTGTGGAATAGCCTACGTGCTGCTCATTTATTTTATTGTGACCATGAACAGGCCTCCTTTTGACAAGGATCAGAACCAGGATGATGATGGGGATGGCGGGGTAGAGGATAATACTCCTCCAAAAATCGATCTGCCACCTGGTGTCATATGGCCCTCAGATGTCCCCAAAGGAAAAAAAACCGGGCCTACGGTGGAAGTCTAGCTGCATTTATTGCAGACGCCCTGGACGAGTAAGCTTTTCTCCTTTACAATGAATCCCTCGGGAAGGCTGATATGTGGGAGGGAGATTTCGGCAATGCACTGGGTTTCTCCACAAACATCGCATTTGAAATGGACATGCTCGTGGTCATGATGTTTTTCGGAAGCATCATGATGACAAAGGGCATATTTAGTAACTCCTGTATCGTCAAGAACCTTGTGGATCAGGTCACTGTCCAAAAAGGTCTTTAGGGTACGGTATATCGTCACCCTATCGAAATTTTCCTTGAGCAGCTCTTCTAGATCAGAATGAGAAAGGGCAATGCCTTTTTTCAGGAAAGTTTTCAGCACATCTCTGCGACAGCTGGTTACCCGCAGTTGATGTTCTTTTAGTATTTCGGCAGTATTTGAAGACATCGTTTTTTGGCTATTTAATGAGTTTTTCCGATCAAAGCAAAATTAACTGAATTTGATGGATTTATTATCATTACTGGGGGGGAGACTCTTTTGCAGCGACTTCCCTTATGCCCAAAACGAGAAAAGAGGGACAATATGTTCCCTCTTTTCTTTGTTAAGTCCCCATTCTTACGATTTGGGATCTAGAATGGTGTCGATCCTGATCAGTAAGTCCTCCAGATGCAACTTGGAGATTTGGTCTGTTGCTTTTGGCAGGGCCCTCGTAATATTTCGCTGCAGGGTTTTCAGTTCTCCCCTGGCGATAGGCCTTATGTCGGACTGGGCGGCATTGATCTGAGCGCCTCTTCCGGAAGCATTTCCTGTAAGTAAGTTCTCCAGTTTTTCCACATAGGCCCGCTGAAGACCGCGTCTGTAGATATCTATTGCCTTGCCCTTGGGCAATTCGGCAAAGATTCCACCTCTTAGGTCATCGAAGACTTCGAGCAAGTCGTAAGCTTCTTCCTCATTCAAAGCGGTATTTTCGATGATCCTGGCCAGCCTGCCCCAGTCCAGCAAACCATAAAGGGTAGAAACCTGAAGGTTCTTGATCCTTTCGGTAAAGCCAAAATCCTCTGTTCTTTTGATGATATCGTCATTGATCAGCCACTGTGGTGTGGCAAACAATTGCTCATTGAGGAATTTGACGGCTGATTTTTGCAGGGCTTTGTCCACATGGCTGTAAACAGGCTTGTCTTCTCCTGAGGATTGATAAACCTCGTATACCCCGCCCACATTGGTGCGGACATGTCCCAAATAGCGGTTGAACTGTGTAACGACCTGCCCGTACATCTCTTTAAGGTCATTATAATCCTTAAATGGCTGGCTTTCCTCGGCAGACCAATCGACCAGTTTTGGCATGATTCGTTGTAGGTTTTTGATTCCGTACTCAGATGCTTTGATGGAATTGTCTCCTAGATCTTCACTTTGTGTGCTGGGATCATAACTGTTTCCCTGGCGGCCATACCTGAATACAGGATCGTCATTTTTCTCCAATATCCATTTGTCCAAAGTAGCCTGCTCTTCTTCCGGCGTTTTGGCATCCAAGATGGGTCTATAACCCCAGGCAACGGCATATTTATCGTAAGGGCCCACATTGGGGAAAAGGTTGACGTCTTTGTCTTCAGGCTGTGCGATATAGTTGAAGCGCGCATAATCCATAATGGATGGGGCCGTACCGTATTTATGGGTAAATGAAGCACTTCTAAGTGAATCCACCGGGTAGGCATGTGAAGAGGCAAAGTTATGCGGCAATCCCAAGGTGTGCCCAACTTCATGGGCAGCAACAAAGCGGATCAGGCGTCCCATGACCTCATCTTTGAATTTGACTCCCTGCGCTTCAGGGTTTACAGCTGCAGTTTGCACGAAATACCAGTTTCGCAATAGGTTCATCACATTGTGGAACCAGCCGATGTCCGATTCGATGATTTCTCCTGACCTGGGATCAGAGACGTGCGGCCCGTAGGCATTCTGGATATCTGAAGCAAAATAACGGATTACCGAATAGCGGGCATCTTCTGCACTCCAAGTGGAGTCCTCTTCAGGAGTAGGCGCATATTTCGCCTGAATGGCATTTCTGAAGCCGGCCTCTTCAAAAGCGGCGTTCCAGTCCTCTACTCCCTGCTTGATGAAAGGAGCCCATTTTTTTGGGGTGGCAGGATCAATATAGTAGACGATGGGTTTTTTAGGTTCTACGAGCTCACCGGCCTTGAATTTTTCAATGTCTTCCTCTTTGATCTCCAGCCTCCATCTATCCAGGTAAGTCCTTTTGGCCGCTTTCTGTTCATCTAGGCCATAATCTACCACGGAAGTGGTAAACCAGCCTACCCTGCGGTCCTCCAGACGCTGCATCATCGGCTCTTTTGGAAGCAAAACCATGGAGGAGTTCATCTCCACGGTGAGGGAGCCCATGCTGGAATTGGAAGGTGGCTCGGAGGCCTCATAGGTCATTACATAGCGGTTTTCTATATTGATGGGATAGGGAGTGATCCGCTCTATGTAGGATCTGTCGCTGCTTAAGCGGGAAACTTTATAGGTCTTTCTTCGGAAAGAGGGGAGACCAATGGTCTTCACATCCTGGGAAAAGAGATCGGTGACCTCTATGACCGTTCCCTTGTCATCTATGGACCTTGACTTGATATCAAATTTAAAAATGATAGGTTCCAGGTTGGAGTTCTTTACGGCATGGTAGATGGGTAAGGAATCCGCGGCAACATTGTTATAGGAAACTTTTTTGAGGAGGATATCATTTCCATGTCGGTCCCAACGGATCACCTGGGTATTGGCTCGCTCTCCACCGTATCCAAGTCCGTCTGCAGTTTTGGCAATGGTGGTTACCAGTAGCATTTCCCTGCCCAGTAAACTGTCCGGGATTTCGTAAAAATATTTATTGTCGATCTGGTGGACACCGAACAGCCCTTCTTTGCTTTTTGCTTTAGAAGTAATGACCGAGGCATAAGGTTTGATACCGTTTTTGTCCTCTTTGGGAGCTGCCGCTTCTGTGGCGTCTTTTTTCTTTTTACGCTGCGCTAGGGCTTCCTCTCCGGGCAGGAGTGTTCCTAACAGCAGCATACAAAGCAACAGTCTCTTGAAAAGTTTTGGGTTGCTTATATTCATGTATTTTATGATTTAGATTAAGCAGCTAAATTAAGTAGGACGGCTATAAAAAGCAGTCATATAGAATGATATTTTATACAAGCGGTAATAAGATGAGATTGCAGAACTTAATTTGGTTTGTTTCGCGAGGCCGATCAGGTTGCCAAAAGAATACCTGTAAACAAAAATGGTAAATGGTAGTTGGTACAATATATGTGGGTATAGTACTTAAAAATTTACTGCAGCTAAATGGAGGGCCCTATTTCCACCAAATGATTGCTGGGCTAAGTCTTCAGTGAGCTTTTAGCATCTTTTCAAAAAGGGTTTCCCACGGAATGGACAAAGCCCTTGCTACCGTTGCCAAAAGAATACCATTTTGTTAACAAGGGCCCGTTTTATTCCATTTCATTTAGAAAATAGTAGCTTTGTTGCGTAAAATCAGTGGATTTGTGATACCAAAGAGATAATTATAATTTAGATTTTAAACCAACCCTTATTATTTTATGGATTTTAACACAGAAACATTACAAACATTGTATGCAAGTTGGGCCGACACGATCAAGGACATAGCCTTGGCCATTGTTTATGCCATTCTTATTTATATCGTTGGTAAGATCATTATCAATAAGATTTTGAGTTCAATGAAAAAGGTCATTGCGGTTCGCAATTCCGATCCCTCATTGACCAACTTCCTGGTTAGCCTGGTTAGTGCCTTGTTGTACATCTTGTTGGTACTTACGATCGCATTTGTATTGGGTATACCCGTCACTTCATTTGTGGCCATTTTGGGTGCTGCAGGTTTGGCCATTGGATTGGCACTTCAGGGCTCGCTTTCTAATTTTGCAGGGGGAGTACTGATACTGCTTTTCAAACCTTTTAAGGTAAATGATGTAATTGATGCCCAAGGGCATCTAGGCGTGGTAGAGTCCATTGATATTCTTTACACCAAAATGAGAACTTTCGACAATAAGGATATCATCATTCCCAATGGTGCTTTGGCCAATTCGGATATTGTAAACATGTCGAACAAACCCACCAGAAGAGCCGAGATAAAGGTAGGGGTGGCTTATGGGACAGACCTGAAGAAAACCAGGGAAATCATCTTGGGTGTCTTGGCTAAGGACGAAAGGGTGCTCCAAGATCCAGCTCCGGTAGTTTTCTTCAGTAATTTTGGGGACAGCTCCTTGGACCTGAGTATCAGGGTGTGGGCAGAAGCGGATAACCTATGGCCGGTTTATTTTGATAATATGGAAGCCTTGAAGGAGGCTTTTGAAGCCAATGATATCGAGGTGCCCTTTCCCCAAAGAGATGTAAACCATTACTATCCTGACGGAAAAGTGGAAGCCTGACAAGCAATTCAAAAAAAAAAGGGAGCCTGATCAAGATGGGCTCCCTTTTTTTATGTCTTAGGTTTATCCCCTGTTTTAGGCTTCTTTTTTGAACTTTTACCGTTTGAGGCACAGCCTATATTTTTTGAGAGTTCAATATCGTCAGGTAAGCCTCCAAACCCTTCACTAAAATCCCATTCTTCTGCGGGCGCTGCGACGTTGTTTTTCTGTTTTTTAGCTTTTTTGCTCATAATGGATTGTACGATACGGGTATTTTTCGGGTTGCTATTGGATCAAAAGGGCACTACAAAGTAATAACTAAAAAAATAGAAGTAACTGGTTTTCTTTGTTAACCATTTGGAAAGTTTTGAGATCTATTGGCAAAAAAATAGATAAATTGTAAATACTTTTAAAAAATAAAACTATATTTAAACATGCTTCTTCCCTGATTATCATTTGATTTTAATTTCCTTTACGAATGCAATCCCAAAATCATAGTGCAAAACATTCCTTGGTAAGTCCCGAAGAGGAATGGTGGATGGCGCTGATTTCTGGAGATCGCACCGGCCTGAAATCTCTTTATGCACATTATATCCATGAGCTCCATCGCTATGGTATGGCCTTGCACCCCAATAAGAGCCTTGTAAAAGACTGTGTCCAGGATGTTTTTGTCAGTCTATGGAAATACCGAAGTAACCTCAAAGGGGGAGTGAATGTAAAATTGTATTTATTTAAATCACTGGGAAACAGGATTCAGCAGGAACTGGCAAAAGAAAGAAAAAGGTACCACGCTGATAGTGCTGAGCACTTTGAGTACTTACTTTTGTCCGATTCCTTTGAGCAAAAAATGATCAAGGAACAGCACCTAAGCTTGTTAAAGAAGAAATTGGCGAGCAGCATGGAAGCTTTGCCTGTCAGACAGCGGGAAGTGATCACACTCCTATTCTTCGAAAACCTGACCTATGAAAAAGTTTCGGAAATCATGGGCATCAACCTCCGTTCAGTGTATACCCTGGCCTGGAAGGCAATTTCCAGTCTTAAGAAAAGTATGATGGTGGTTTCTTTTATTATTCTAAGCTTATTTTAGGCTGAATCCCTTCCTCTATTTAATACATTTTCCCTGCTACTTAGCAATAGTTTAGTAGAACAGCTTAAACCCTAAACATGCAATTTCAGTCCTTCACGACAGTAGTCGGGACAGGCTTTAACGAATCTAGCGGCAAGATAGGGAGAAAAGACTTCCATTAAGGGAGGTTAATTTTTATATGTATATCCGCAAAGACACTAGTAGCTCTAAGTTAGCAAACCATCTCTCACAACTTGTCCGCCTTGGCGGAGAATGCGCAGAAACCCACAGAAAAGGTTTTTTAATTCTGTGGAATCTGTGAGAAGTAAATTTACTGGTGCAATTACGGATAATCGTATATTTTTAAATAAACAGGGTGTTTTTTTGGTGAAAGTGTTGATAGATTCCCTGGATTTTGAAAAATATGTAAAAGTCAGAAAAAACTTCCTGAAGGAAGGATAACTTTTGGCCTCATCGGTCTTATATCTATGAATAAGACTGTTATGAACATTTCTGATTTTTCTATAGAGGATTTCGTTTTGGACGCCAGCTTTAGGAGTTGGGTGCTCAGCCCTACGCCGGCGCTTAATGCTGAGTGGGATCGTTATATCGCGGAATATCCCTTCAAAGTGGAAGAAATAGCCACCGCCCGTAAGATGCTGCTGAACATGACCCAAAAAGTGGCCCATATTTCTGAGGAAGAAATAGCCGATTTGTGGGAAGAAATAGACCAAGAGCTAAATGCGGATATGGATAGTGAAACTCCTTCTCACCACCTTAATAAGAGGTCAGTCCCACTGAACTCCGCAAGCGTCATTGCCCAGTACGATATGACAAAAGTAAAAAAAACCTGGCCACAGTGGCAAAGGGTAGCAGCTATCCTGCTGTGCTGTTTCGGTTTAAGCCTTTTGTTTAACTTTTTTGGGATGCAGGAAGTCCCCATCGAAAATGTAACGCTGGTGTATACCGAATTCAATACTCCTCCCGGGGTGAAGTCGTCCATCAGTTTGAGTGATGGTTCTATCGTCAAATTAAATTCAGGCAGTAAGATCAGGTATGTCAAAGACTTTACGGCTGGAAAAAGAGAAGTCTTTTTAGAAGGAGAGGCTTTCTTTGATGTGGCCAAAGATGCAAACAGGCCATTCACGGTTCATACAGGAAAAACCTCTACCACTGCGTTGGGAACCTCATTCAATATACGGTCCTATGAAGGGGAAGCCCGCGAGGTGTCCTTGCTTACAGGCAAGGTAGTGGTAATTGACAGCACTTTGAAAAAGAAGGTCTTTTTGCTGAGCGGTCAGGGGGTGGAGGTAAATCCTCAGGAAAAGAAGATGGATGAATTCAGGTTTGATGAAGAGGCGGTGACTGCTTGGATGAACAAAAAGATCATTTTTGAAAAAACTCCAATTGATGAAATGGTCCGGACCTTGGAAAACTGGTATGGGGTGAAAATTCATATCGGCAAGAAGCCGGGGGAGTCCTTGCTGGTATCTGGTGTTTTTAGGAATGAAACCTTGAGCAATATCTTACAGGGCTTAAGTTATACGGCCCGGTTTGAATACCAAATAAAAGACAGTAGTGTAAAAATAGATTTTCAATAAGCAAAGTGCCAATGAAGTAAACGATAGCTAGTACCATCCGCCCAAGAAAAGAATCCGGAGTTGCGCCAACAACCCCGGATAGCAAAAGGTATCTGGAAAGTGAACGACCAAATCCAATTCCAGATGATGTTTAAATAAATCAATTGTCAATCAATTCATTAAAACGATGTAAATATATGAACAAAAGGATACTTATACACATAACCTACATGACGAAGCTCTTTATATATGCTTTTGTAATTCAGGCTTTTTCGATGAGCTTCCTGTGGGCCAATGACAGCAGGTCACAGGTAAAAAGCATCGAAGAAGTAAAAATAGCGGTTGGATTTCGTGATGCATCATTGAAGGAAGCTTTTGAAAAAATAGAGGAAGCTTCAGGGTTCAATTTTGTCTATACTAACAAGGAAATAAAAGGTAGCGGATTGATTTCCATTCATCAGGGGAGCAGAAGCCTGTATGACCTTTTGGTGGACATCGCCATGCAGACCGACTTACAGTTTAAGCAGGTAAACCAAAACATCCATGTAAAGAAAACCGTGAAGGATGTTTCAAGATCAGCCAATCCGGTAGCAATAGCGGACGTTACCATCACTGGAACGGTGTTGGACCCGATGGGTGAGCCTTTGCCCGGTGTGACCATTACAGTACAGGGAACCACTAGAGGAACGGTTACCGACTTGGACGGTAAATACAGTATTACGGTTCCCGAAGGAACCGCATTGGTCTTTTCTTTTATCGGTTATGTGTCTCAGGTCGTTCCTGTAGGAAACAGCGCGGTCATCAATGTACAGATGGAAGAGGATGAGCAGGCCTTGCAAGAGGTGGTCGTGGTAGGCTATGGCACCCAAAAAGTGACCAACCTTACCGGGGCAGTGGATGTGGTATCCGGAGAATTGTTGGAAAGCAGGCCATCTCCTTCCGTATCTCAGCTGCTTCAGGGAACTTCGCCTGGTTTGACCTTCAATGTGGGGAATTTTGGTTTTCAGCCAGGAGCCAATTTAGGCATTCAGATCCGTGGAATGGGCTCTATCAATGGTGGGGGAGAGCCTTATATCATCATTGATGGAATCCCCGGGGATATGAACCGCTTAAACCCTAATGATATTGAGTCAATCTCCGTCCTAAAAGATGCCGCAGCATCGGCCATTTATGGATCCAGAGCTCCTTACGGGGTAATTGTCATTACCACCAAGTCGGGCAGGGGAAAACTGAAGGCCTCTTATTCCGGCAGTGTTTCCGTAGCCAGCCCGCAAAATCTGCCCAGCATGTTGAATTCCTATACCCATGCCAGGGTGATCAACGAAGCGGGTACCGCTGTGCCAGGGGCAGGAGGAAGATTTTTCAGAAACGAAATTGTGGACAATATCATCGCCTTCCAAGAAGGGGATTTTGACTTCCTGAGAGGGCGGCCAAATTTTCCGGCAGATGCTACTTCTTTTGAAACTACACCAAACCTCAACAATACCAACCAATGGGGCTTCAACCAGTTTGGCAATGCCAATAGAGATTGGTTTGACGAGTATTTTGGAACCGGTTTTATCCAAAAGCACGATGTGAGCATTTCAGGAGGAACAGACAAAACTTCTTATTATTTCTCCGCCGGCTTGTTTGGCCAAGATGGCGTACTGAATTATGGCACCGATACCTTTGATCGGTATAATATCATGGGTAAAATCACCACTTCCATTACAGAAAATTGGGATTTTACCTATCAGCCCCGCTTCTCCAGACAGGTCAGGGAAATCCCGAATATGGACCGTCAAGGGTCTTATGACCTGATTTTCCATCAGATTGCCCGTACCATGCCCACCAATGCCAAATACGATGGCTTTGGAAATATCATGATACAGTCTAAAATTCCTTGGGTGAATGATGCAGGTACGGACGTGACGGAAACCGTAGAGAACTGGCACAATTTTGCAACTGATTTCAGGCCTGTGGAAGGCTGGACCATTCATGCGGACTTTGCCATGAGAAATGTGGACCAGTTCTATCAAAGCAGGGAACTTACCGTTTACGACCACTTGGTGGATGGAACAGTGATTCCTAGTGGTAATACATTACCGAGTAATATTCGGTCCACGCATTGGAGCAATAATTACTGGACCACCAATATCTATTCTTCCTATGAATTTAAGCTGGGTGAGGACCATAACCTAAAAGTAATGGGGGGAACCCAATTTGAGCGGTTTAAAACCCGCAGCTTATCCGGCTTTAGAACCAACCTTTTGGTTCAGGATGTGCCGTCCTTGATGACTGCTGATGGAGAAATCCAAATAGGCGAGAACCTTCAGACAATCAGTACCCAAGGGTATTTTGGTCGGATCAACTATAACTTCCAAGAGAAATATTTGTTGGAGATGAACGCCAGATACGATGGCAGTTCACGTTTTCGTGAAGGAAAGCGCTGGGGCTTCTTCCCTTCTTTTTCTGTAGGATGGAACATCGATAAGGAGGGCTTTTGGGAGCCGATCAGCGGGGCCGTCAATACCATGAAAATTCGTGGGTCTTGGGGTGAACTGGGAAATCAGAATACAGCCCCTTACCAGGATCTCCTGTTGATTCCGCTGTCCTCCAATGCCGTGAACTGGCTTTTCAGTCCGGGTTCAGGCAGGCCAATAGGTTTTGCAGGAACCCCGGCTTTGGTCAGTCCTGATTTGACCTGGGAAACTGCCAGGACCATCGATATTGGTACGGATATGTCCTTTTTGGATAAAAAGTTGAAGTTTGTCTTTGACTGGTTTGAGCGGACTACCTTTGATATGATCGGGCCGGTATCTCCTGTACCTGGAGTGTTGGGAGCAGGCCTGCCGGCATCCAATAATGCGACCCTGAGGGCAAGAGGTTGGGAAAGTACCATTTCCTGGAACCAGACTTTATCGAATGGCCTCAGCTATAATGTGGGTTTTAATATTTACGATAGCAAAGCGGTGATCACGGAGTATTTGAATCCAAATGGTGTTTTGAGCGATTGGTATGAAGGAAGGGAGCAAGGCGAGATTTGGGGATATACTGCCCATGATTTATTTAGAACACAAGAGGAGGTAGATTCCTATACCTCTGAAGTTGATTTGACTCCCCTTGTTGGGGGATTGGCTTGGAATACCGGGGATGTGAAATACCTGGATACCAATGGGGACGGTATAGTAGGTCCTGGTGCCAATACATTGGAAGATCACGGTGATCTGAGCATTATAGGCAACAGTACACCGCATTATCAATTTGGATTAAACCTTGGTGCGGCCTATAAAGGATTTGATCTCTCCATGATTATCCGAGGCGTGGCCAAAAGGGACTTGTGGTTCAATAGTTCTCAGAATATTTTCTGGGGATTCAGGACGGGCAACCAGTCTTCATTGTTCCCAGAGCATTTGGATTATTTCCGGGATCAACCGGGCGACAAGTATACAGGTTTGTATGAGGGAGAAGCCAATATTAACCTGGATTCCTATTTCCCAAGACCTTATATCAATAATGCACAGAACAATAAGAACCGAATTACCAATAGCCGGTATCTGCAAAACGGGGCTTATATGAGGATCCAAAACGTACAATTGGGCTATACCCTGCCAAGTCCGGTATTGGAGAGATTACATTTAAGCAATTTTAGAATGTATGTGTCCGGGGAAAACTTATTGACTTTCTCCAGCCTTCCTGTTGGCGTGGATCCCGTAGCGGTGAGCAGTGCCTGGGGTGTGGGTAAGACCTACGGAGCGGATCGTATCGTTTCTTTTGGATTACAGGTTTCTTATTAATCAAAAAAAGCAAATAGACATGAAGAAAATACAATATATAGCCAGTATGTTCCTTTTGCTGTTGGGAACGGTTTCATGCGAGGATTTTATTGATAATCCCCCAGAGGATCAGATTTCTGTCAATGATTTCTTTAAGACCAGTAATGATATTGAAAACTATGTAAAGAAATATTATTCCCAATTCCCTTCTCATGGGAGCGCCAATCTTCCTATTTCGGAAGATAACTCGGATAACCTGATCGTGGCTACCCCCAATGCGGTGCTGGATGGGGCTCGGGCCACCCGAAACGGACAATGGACCAATGAATGGTCCAATATCAGAAGCATCAATATTCTATTCGATAATTTGGACAATGTGGAGGACGAGCTCAGTTCTTATGCCCAGTATCTTGGAGAAGCACATTTTTTCCGGGCCTGGTTTTATTATAACATGTTACAGAGTTACGGGGATTTGCCGATTTACGATCGCCAGCTTTTTCCTGGGGACGAGGCATTAGTGGATCCTAGGGCCCCAAGAACCGAGGTGGCTGATTTTATCCTTTCCGATCTTGACAATGCCATTATGCATTTGGGCCTGCTTTCAACGGTGGGCAATTCCAGGCTAAACAGGGAAACTGCATTGGCTTTTAAAAGCCAGGTAGCGCTGTTTGAGGGAACTTGGCAAAAGTATCACGCAGGAACGGAATTTGGAACCCCTGGAACCGACCCTGCCAAGTACTTTCAGCAGGCGGTGGATGCTGCCGAGGAGCTGATCAACGGAGACTATACAGCAGGGATTTACACTACCGGAAATCCTGAAAGTGATTATTACACCCTGTTTGGATTGGATAATATGTCCGCTATTGATGAGGTGTTGTTTTATAGGATTGCCAGCACATCGGAGCAGCTGGGGCATGAACTCCAGTTTTATACCACCAGGAGAACCAGAAATATGGCAATCACTTGGTCGTTGGTAAGTTCCTACTTGGGCAAAGACGGCCAGCCTTATGACTATATGGGCCTGGCTTCTGGAACAAAGGGTAATGCTTTTTTGACCCAAATTGCTGCGGACTGTGATCCCCGACTTCATGCTACCGTGTGGATTCCGGGCGACCTGAGAGTGGCCAGCGCAGGCCAACTTTTTGATAAGCCATTTTTGGATGGAGGGTCAGAGGAGTTGTGTGCTACTGGCTTTCAATTGAAGAAGTTCTCCAATCCCTATTCCCCGGCCGCCGGTGCTGATTTTGGAGGCTTGAGTCAGACAGGCCGTATCTATTTTCGATATGCTGAGGTCTTGCTGAATTACGCCGAGGCCAAGTATGAACTGGACGGAACGGTGGCGTTTGAAGAATTGAACCTGCTTCGGTCCAGGGCCGGAATGCCGGATTTTGAAGTGATTCCTCAGGGAAACTATGGAGACAATCTGCTGGATTATGGTTATGACATAGATGATGCCCTTTATGCTATCCGCAATGAAAGAAGAGTGGAGCTGGCCTTGGAGGGACATCGGGTAGATGATTACAGAAGGTGGGCCGCCCATGGTTTGATCAAAGGACAGCGTCCATTGGGCTATCCATTTGATCCGTCAGAGTTCCCGTCTTTGACGGTCAATGTCAATGAAGACGGTCTGGTGGATTATTTTCAACCAGAGATGCCCGACGGTTATGGATTCAGGGAAGACCAGGATTATCTGCTGTCCATCCCACGCGATGAACTCACTTTAAACCCTAATTTGGAACAAAATCCGAATTGGAATTAAAATTAGCAATTAAGAGGAGGCTGTCTCATAAGTTATCGGGGACGTATTTACTTATGTTGAGACAGCCTCTTATCTTTAATCAATCATGGAAGAAATGGTAACCTGGATGATGAAGAAACTGGCCATACTGGCTTGCTGCCTGCTAACTTTGAATGTATTCGGTTGGCAACAAAAGGATCCCGGCACACCCAATATTGTCTTGATCATGGCGGATGATCTGGGTTATGAGACCTTGGAGGTCAATGGAAGCAACAGTTACCAAACCCCTCATCTGGATCGGTTGGCCAAAGAAGGGATGAACTTCACCCATTGTTATTCGACTCCCCTATGTACCCCAAGCAGGGTGCAGCTGATGACCGGGAAATACAATTTTAGAAATTATATCGGTTTTGGGCTTTTGGATCCTCAAGAGAAAACTTTCGGTGATTACCTCCAGCAGGCAGGGTATAAGACCATGATAGCAGGCAAATGGCAGCTTTTTGGAAACCAAAAGCAGCAGGAGCTGGCGGGTGGTAAAATTGGAACCTTGCCACAAGATGCCGGATTCGATGAATATTGCCTCTGGCAAGTGGAGGATCTTGGTAGTAGGTACAAAGACCCGCTCTTGAGTACTTCGGAAGAAACCAAGGTTTACGAAGATGCATTTGGCCCAGATGTATTTGTGGACGAGATCGGTGATTTTATGGAAAGGCATTCTGACCAACCCTTCTTTGTTTACTACCCCATGGTACTTACCCATGACCCTTTTGTGCCCACTCCAGCCAATAAAGACTTTGGTGGATTCGAGGCAAGCTCCAAAGTGAATGATCCCGCATATTTTGGGGAGATGGTGAGCTATATGGATAAGCTGGTTGGGGAAATTGTCCAAAAGATCGAGGATTTGGGCATCTCAGAGAACACATTGATCCTCTTCATCGGGGACAATGGAACGGATCATGATGTGGTTTCCCTACAGGAGGGACAGGAAATAAGGGGGGATAAAGGACAAACCACCGAGGCAGGTACCCACGTGCCTATGATCGCCCGCTGGAAGGGACAAATCCCTGAGGGAACGGTAAATGATAATTTGGTGGATTTTACTGATTTTCTGCCTACTCTTTTGGATGCTGTGAGTTTCAGGGAAAGAAAAGGGGTATTTACCGATGGACTTAGCTTTTACCCTCAACTACTGGGGAAGTCATCTAAAGGAAGAAAATGGGTCTTTTGTCATTATGATCCTAATTGGGGCAAGTTTGAGAAGAAAAGGTTTGTCCATGACCGTGAGTGGAAGCTGTACGACAGTGGAGAAATTTACCATATCGCCAAGGATCCACTTGAGGAGTTTCCGGTATCGGAAACATCATTGAACCGATCAGCCCAGAGAAAAATAACTTCATTTCAGAAGGTGCTAAGGGACTATCAGTAGCAGTAAAAGGACATACTGGCTTATTTGGAAAATTGGTGCCAGTGAGAGATTGTTTAAACGAGTTAGAGCTGCGGGTATAATTGCGTATATACCTATTTGAAAATATCTGGTTTTATTCAAAGAAACATTTCTTATATTTTGATGGGAAATGATTCATCAAAACGCTACGAAGTGGACAGGTCAGGCTATGATAAGTTGTTAAAGACGTACAGTGAGAGAATTGCCGTTGATAAGATTGTAAATGGGCAATATGTAACATCCAGCCCTAACAGCACTGCGCTGCACCGTCACACTTATTATCAAATTGTATGGATTAGAAGAGGTGAGGGGACCCACCTCATTGAAGGAATTAACCATCACTTTCGGGAAGGTGATGTTTTTCTTTTGGCTCCGCATTACCTGCATAAAATAAGTTATCAGCCAAATGTCAAGGGGTTTGTCGTCAGTTTCTCTGATACAATCCTGGATAGTTTTCAAAATAAATCCACTTTATTGTTCCATGATATTGATCAATGTTTGGTCAAGGTGCCTGAGAAGGAAATCAAGTTACTGCATACGGAGTTTAAATTGCTGTACCGATACCTTGGGCAAACTTCAAGTAGGACCAATTTGGCTATCATCAGCAATTACCTGCATATTATTCTAAGCAAAATAGATGCTTTCAAATACCCTATCAGAAATAAAAATAAGGAAGCTGACCAATTAAGTTTTAAGCTTTTGGAACAATACGATGCCTTGGTTAGAAGGCATTTTAAAGAAGAGAAACAACTTTCTTTTTATGTTGAACAGTTGGCCGTTTCTCAAAGGAAATTAAGTGATGTGATAAAGGGCATTACGGGACTGACACCCGCCAAGTATTTGGAACGGTATATTTTGAATGAAGCAGCGAGAATGTTACAGTACAGCACTTTCAGCGTAAAGGAAATAGGAGCAGAACTAGGGTATAATGATAATTCTTATTTTACTAAAACATTTAAAAAACAGTTCCACCTAACCCCTGTGGAGTTTAGGACAAGGGCTAAGGAGAATAATCCTGATAAATAATACCATTCGTATTCCAAAATGGACCATTTTTTAAGATTAGCATTGCTGAATTTTGCCTCAATAATTATTAAACGGGTATTATTATGGCAAAAGCAATCCTTTATGTACTGGTCTGTGTCCTTCTTTGGGCATTGATCCCTGTGGTTTCAAAATTGGGCCAAAACGGTCTTGATAATCACCAATTCTTATTTTGGTCCAGCCTGGCCTCTTTGATCTTCTTTATTCTTGTGGGCTTTATTCAGGGGAAATTAAAACTTCTAATGTCGGTTCCTAAAAAGCAGTGGCTGACTTCAGTGCTGCTGGGTTTTTTAGGGACCTACCTGTATTATGTTCTTTTGTATTTTGGATATGCCAATGCCCCGGGGATGGAAGTGTTGGTGGTACAGTATTCCTGGCCCATATTAGTGGTGCTTTTGTCCATGTTCCTGTTAAAGGAAAGGCTGACGGCCGCTAAGGGTTTATCCGTCTTGCTTGGTTTTTTTGGCGTATTCATCGTTCTTACCAAGGGAGATTTTTCCCAATTGAGGTTTGAAAACCTGACAGTGGATTTAATTGTGCTGTTCGGTGCTTTTACCTTTGCCCTTTTTTCAGTGCTCAGTAAAAAGGCCAGGCTGGATGATGCATCTCTTTTGACCATTTATTTTCTTACGGCCACTGTCGTTTCCTTCTTCTCCATGTTTCTTTTTTCAGACTTTGGATGGCCTTCATTGACAAACGTTCTTCCGATAGTGATAAACGGTTTTTTCGTCAATGGACTTTCTTATATATGCTGGATCCGGGCCTTGAAAACCGGTGAGGCCTCTTTTCTTGCTCCTTTCGTTTTTCTAACACCAGTCTTATCGTCTGTTTTTTTGATCGTGTTTTTCAATGAGCCCTTCCATGGAGCCTACCTCATTGGCATGTCAAGTGTCATTATGGGTGGCCTGCTAAATGTGGGTAAAAAGAAGACAAAATATACCATGGAGGGTAAAGAGATGAGGGTAACAGTGCCAGCAGGAAAAATCAAAGTGAAGCGATAAAAGGCAGGTGATGAGTGGGGTTTTTGGGGCTACGACAAAAGAAGTTCAATAGATTTTGGCCTTAATAGTGAAATAAATGGACTTCTCGGTTGAATAAGGTGGTTTTGTACTGGATTATTTTATTTCTTTGCTTTGTAGCAGGACAGGATAGTAGGGGAAACACATTGCAGACATGAAATATGTCCGCATTCATTATTTTTGTAAAAATGGAAAAGAAGAAAAAAGTCTCCACAAAGCAGAAAATAATCAACGAGGCCATTCGCTTGTATAATGAGCAAGGCGCCCAGAATATCACCAGTAGGCATATCGCTGCCGAACTGGGGATTAGTCATGGTAACCTGGATTATCATTACAAAAACCGGGAGGCGATATTATTGGAGGTCTACAAGCAGATGCGCCAGGAAATGTCGGCGGCCTATCAGGGCAGTCAAGGGGAGGGGACCTCTTTTGAGCGTTTTCACCAATTGCTGCTGAACTTGGATCAGTTTCAGGGCAAGTACCGTTTTTTTAACCTTGATGTATTGGAGATTTGCCGTTCAAACCCGGAAGTGAGCAAGGTACTGAATGAAACGCTGGAATTACGGAAAGAGCAGATGAGGAGCTTTTTTAAGCGCTTTGTGGAAGAAGGTTTGGTAAGTGATGAACTGGATACCTCCTTCAACCGTCTTCAGCATTCCATAAGAATCATCATTACTTTTTGGCTTTCCCAACAGGAAGTGCTGTCCAATTTCCAATTCAAGGAGCCCGGAGAGATGGGCCATTGCTCATCTGCACTATGGGGGCAAT